>JAKEHD010000194.1 GCA_022615215.1 Blastocatellia bacterium | reverse complement strand
TTTAAATCCTTCATGGGCGGCGCACTCCAAATATGCGTTCCCCTCCGGAAAAACTTTCATTTTGCCCCGCGCGCAGTATACCTGCTCTTTTCGCTGCGCCATTCTCGCAGTGTGTTGATGAAGTCGTCTATGTTCTCATCTTCAGGCCAGAGGTCTCCCATCGAACGCAATACTTCCCGGCTCATTGGTTTTACTCTCTTTTCGGCTATAAGACTTTCGAGTTTCGCCCTCGCTCGAATCGTCATTTCATCCTGGTCAAGGGTTTTGCCGCTCATTTCAACTTGCCTCTTAATGTAATCAATATGCGTCAAGCCATCACTGCCCGGTCTGAGTGAATAGCGTACAGCCATAATACCACAGGTTGGCAACATGCGGTTTTTACAGGAGGTCAAAGTCCGGAGGACGATCGAGATTGTCAGGTAGCGGCTCTAGCCCCTCTCCCATCGTCGATTAATGAGGCTTGCTACGAATCCTGCGCCGAAGCCGTTGTCTATGTTGACGACCGTCACGTTCGAAGCGCATGAGTTGAGCATACCAAGAAGGGCGGCCAAGCCCCCGAACGAAGCCCCGTAGCCTACGCTCGTCGGCACGGCGATCACAGGCACGCGAACCAGTCCGCCGACCACTGAAGGGAGCGCGCCTTCCATCCCTGCGATTACGATTATCACGCGCGCCCTCTCGAAATCCTCACGCGAGCCGAAGAGGCGGTGAATCCCTGCGACCCCTACATCGTAAATGCGCGAGACGCGGTTCCCCATCGCAGCGGCCGTTACGGCCGCTTCTTCGGCTACGGGGATGTCTGAGGTGCCCGCCGTTATTACGGCTATGCTCCCTTCGCCGCGCTCTGTGCGGTCTCTGAGCACTGTGATCATTCGCGCTTCGAGGTGGAACTCTGCGTCGGGCGCTAGCTCGGATATTTTTCGAAATACTTCTTCGGTGGTCCGCGAGATTATGAGGTTCGAACTGTTGGTCAGTATGCGCTCGGCGATCTTGATTATCTGATCTACAGGTTTGCCCTCGCCGAGGATGACTTCGGGGAACCCCGTGCGGAGTTCGCGGTGATGGTCGACGCGCGCAAACGAGAGGTCTTCATAAGGGAGAGAAGCCAGCCTGTCTGCGGCTTCGTCCGGGTCTATGCGCCCGGCTCGCGCTTCTTCGAGAAGTTGCTTGATGCGGTCTCTGTTCACGTCGGCAATTCTAGCACACCCGATGGCGCAGATGTGTTTCCCGCGCGCCTCGTTCTCGCGCCCTTCGGCTTTATTCACTTTTTTGCATTTTTTCTTTTCAAGCCGTGCCATACCCGATGAGTGATGGTATAGTAGAGCCTTTGATGTGAGCGGGTCCGCTCACGGGCCGGGATGATCTTCAAATATCAAATCTTAAATGGAGAGATTCGCCCTGCCCTCGGCCATGAATGCCGAGGGCAGGGCGAGTTGTGTAATAAAGGGTTTCATACTCTGGAGTTTTTATGCGGATTTTCGTTCCCAAAGAAAAAGGCGGCGGCGAAAGCCGCGTGCCTCTCGTTCCCGAAACTGTAGATAAACTCGTCAAGCTCGGCGCACCGGTCGAAGTCGAATCCGGGCTTGGCGAATCGATAAAAATTACCGACTCCGACTATACGGCCGCAGGCGCTACTATAAGCCATGATCGTCAAGCCTCCCTGTCTTCGGCCGACATAGTGCTCCGTTTAAACGGCCCTCCCACGGATGAGATACCTTATATGAAGGAGGGCTGCATTCACATAAGCTATCTCGACCCTTTCAACAACACAGAGGCCGTTCGCAAGCTGGCCGAGGCCGGTATCACGGCCATAAGCCTTGAGATGGTTCCGCGCTCCACCATAGCGCAAAAGATGGACGCGCTCAGTTCTCAAGCCAACCTCGCAGGGTACGTCGCCGTCATAGTCGCTGCCGAACGCCTCAGCCGCATATTCCCCATGATGATGACGCCCGCCGGGACCATATCTCCCACAAGGGTCTTCGTCGTGGGAGTGGGAGTGGCCGGGCTTCAGGCCATAGCGACCGCCAAACGATTGGGCGCGCGAGTCGATGCCTTCGACGTTCGCCCCGAAGTCGAAGAACAGGTGAAATCGCTCGGAGCGAAGTTCGTCAAAGTCGACCTCGGAGAGACCGAGCAGACCGAGCAGGGCTATGCGAAACAACTGACCCAAGAGCAGTTGCAAAAACAGCGCGAAGTGATGGCCAGACAGTGCGCTCTCTCCGACGTTGTGATCACCGCAGCTCAGGTGTTCGGCAAAAAAGCGCCGGTCATCGTGACCACAGACATGGTGCGAGGCATGAAGCCCGGAAGCATAGTCGTGGACCTTTCGGTCGAGACCGGAGGCAACGTCGAATGCTCTCGTCCCGATGAAGAGATATTCATCGATGGCATACGGGTCATAGGACTCAGCAACCCGTCGCGCCAGGTGCCCGTTCACGCAAGCCAGATGTATTCGAGCAATCTCGGCAATTTCATAGAGCACTTCTGGGACAGGGAGTCCAAAAAATTCAATCTAGACCTCGACAGCGACATCCTGAAGCGATGCGTGATAACTCATGGTCGGGAAGTTTATAACGAGGTCATAAGAAACCTTTTAGGGTAAAAGACATGATACTTCTTCTATTCATCTTCATCCTGGCGATCTTCCTGGGCTTCGAATTGATTTCGAAGGTTCCTTCACAACTCCACACTCCGCTTATGTCCGGCTCGAACGCCATATCGGGTATCACGATAGTGGGGGCGCTCATCGCAGCCGGGTCTGAAAATGACACCGTGACCATCGTTTTAGGAACATTGGCCGTCGTAAGCGCCACGATCAACGTGGTCGGCGGATACCTGGTCACAGACCGCATGCTCGCAATGTTCAAAAAGAAGGAAGACCTCAAAAAATAATGGACCTCACCGACATCATAAACCTCACGTATGTCATCGCCGCCGTCCTCTTTATTTTCGGATTGAAGATGCTCGGGTCTCAGGCGACGGCGCGGCGCGGTAACGCCATCTCGGCCCTGGGCATGCTGATGGCAGTCGTGGCCACCCTCCTCACAAAAGGGATCGCCTTTCAATGGATAGTAGTAGGTTTGATCGTAGGCGCGATGGCGGGAGCCATTGCCGCTTATGCGGTAAAGATGACGGCTATGCCGGAGATGGTGGGACTCTTCAACGGGTTCGGAGGGTTGTCGAGCATGCTAGTGGGATGGGCCGAGTATCACCTGCATCCCGAAAGCCCGACCTTCACTATGATCTCGATCTATCTGGCGGTCCTTATAGGCGGCTTAACCTTCAGCGGCAGCGTGGTCGCCTACGCGAAGTTGGCTGAAAAGATCACGAGCAGGGCCGTGCTCTTTCGAGGGCAACAAGTCGTAAACGCAAGCCTACTGCTCGTCATAGTGCTGTTCGGCGTCTTGTTCATCACGTTCCCGGAAGGCGCTTATACGCTCCTGATAGTCGCCATCGCGTTGTCGCTGATACTGGGAGTGATGGCGGTCATCCCTATAGGCGGCGCGGACATGCCAGTAGTGATTTCGCTTCTCAACAGCTATTCGGGGCTGGCCGCTTCTGCGGCGGGATTCGTCATTCTAAACAACGTGCTGATCGTTGCGGGCTGCCTGGTCGGGGCGAGCGGCTTGATACTCACGAACATCATGTGCAAGGCGATGAATCGCTCGCTTGCCAATGTATTGTTCAGCGGGTTCGGGACCGTCGTAACGAAGGCGCTCAAGTCGGCAAAAGGCGAAGTAAAAGCCATGTCTCCTGAGGATGCGAGCCTCGTTTTGGAAGCGGCGCGTTCTGTGGTCATAGTTCCCGGTTATGGGATGGCGGTGGCTCAGGCCCAGCACGTCGTGCGCGAACTCGGAGAGCTTCTCGAACATAACGGGACCGAGGTATCTTATGCCATACACCCGGTGGCGGGCCGCATGCCGGGTCACATGAATGTGCTGCTCGCGGAAGCCGATGTGCCTTACGAACAACTCGTGGAGATGGAGGCTATAAACTCGGTTATGCCCGCTGTCGACGTGGCTATAGTCATAGGGGCGAACGACGTTGTGAACCCTGCGGCCCGCGAAGACGAATCGAGTCCGATCTATGGAATGCCTATCATCAATGTCGATCAGGCCAGAACGGTCTTCATACTGAAACGCTCCATGGCTTCGGGGTTCGCAGGTATCGAAAATCCTCTCTTTTATTATGACAACGCGCGAATGCTGTTCGGCGATGCAAAGGCCACAGTCCAGGCGCTCGTAAACGAACTCAAGAGTATCTGAGATAGACCTGAAAGCTCAGAGTCCAGCCAACAATAAATGTATTCATTCAGGGCTGCTCTGGCATCCTAAAGCGTGGACTCTGAACTCTCACCACAATATCTGCTCCTTGAGAATGGCGGTTCGATGTAGTAGACTTCCGCTTGAATGTTTTACGGAGGATACATGTGAGGCCCGAACTGAACCGTCTCATAGAGCTGCAGGAAATCGATCTCGACATACAGCGCATTGCCGACAGACTGCAAAAAATACCGGCGGAGCGAGATCAGATAGAAGCCGGATTCAATCAACAAACGGCTGAGTTCCTGAAGCTCAAGAGCGAATATCAAAAGGCCATTGACGACCGCAAAGCCCTCGAAGCGGAACTTTCGACTACCCAGCAACATCACGATAAATACAAGCAAGACCTTATGCGCGTGCGCAACGAAAAAGAGTACTCTACAGCCCTGCGCGAAATTGACGCCACGAAAAAACAGATAGGAACGCTCGAAACCGAGATACTCAGGCGCATGGAAGAGATAGAGAATCTCGAAGCACGCTTGAACGCGCTTGCGCCCGACGTTGAGCGCAAGCGCGCCGAAGTCGACCTCAACCTCACATCTCTGGACCGCGAACGCGATGAAGCCAACCATCAGTTGGACGCGCTCGCCGAACGACGAAAACTGATCGCCGACTCCCTTTCGAAACCACTATTTGCCACCTACGACCGTATGTCCCGCACGAGACGCGGACAGGCGCTCGCCGAAATACGAAGCGACGGCATCTGCTCGGCCTGTAGGGTGAAAGTCCGCCCGAAAGTATTCAGCGATGTTCGCAAAGGTGAAGAAATGATCATCTGCGAGAGTTGTGGCCGGATACTCTACTATCGCCCCGAACACCCTCAATCGGCCGAAGCGACTATGAGCCAACAGGAGTCCTGAGTCGGTAATCCCGAACCTGAGAACTGTTGGCGACCTCTGGTATTGAAATTGATAATGAAATCACGTCTATTACGGCCGGATGCCTGAAGCCTCCGGTCAAGGATAGGTTTTTATGAACGAACGATCATCTCGAAGGCTCGCAATCGAAGGCGTAGAAGAGTTCTGGCTCAGGTCGCAGAATGACGAACCTGAACCAACTGCCGTCTATCGCCCTGCCCTGCTGGTCGAATGCTCCATCAACTTCCGCAGCCTGCGCGCCGGTCTCAATCATTCCGAAGAACGAAATCATACGGCCTGGATTCCCGAAAGGGATATGGCAATCGACTGGGACTCACCTGCCGCCACCTTCGGCGAGAGCATATCTCTCACGAAGCAGCCCGCTTCGAATGCAATCTACGAGCAGGGGAATTACCTGACCACCAAATCCGACCTCGAACGATACGAGGCCGAATTGATCGATAAGCTGGCGCGCAGCGAACGGCTTCGCCTCTTTTTCAACCCCGTGTTCGGTCTCTTCTCCGTCCCGCAGGACGCGCTCTCGGACTTTCTTGCGCGAGTGGCGGAACGGGCGCTCGCGCGCGTCGAGCCGGAATTGAAAAGGTTGCGCAACCGTTTCGAACTCCAGTTCGAACAGGTGCGCGAGGCCCATTCGACGAAAGACCTGAGCGCCGGGGATCTCAGCGAGAGATTGATCTCGAGCAACCTGCACTTTTTCGAGAGCGAGAACCGGCTGGCCGCGATGTTTTCGACCCTTGCCGGGACCGTCTTCGGCGCTATAGAGCCGAGAAGCCGTATCGAGCCTTACAAGGCCGACGAGGTCGAGTTGCGCGAAAGCCTGGAGCGCATCGAGCAGGAAGCAAGCCGGGCGCTGCGTGCGCTTTATGACGAATACCTTCTGCTCGCAAACGAATACGACGCCTTCGAAATCGGCCTTCAACACGACAACATAAACGTCGTCCGCAGCGGGTTGCTGTGGGTGCCTGTGAGCGAGTAACACCTCGCCTCGCTAAATGAACGATACGCATAAAGATTTCTTTCTTCAGCGGCGAAATTATGCGCATGCGCAAGCGTGTCAGGCTCATTTTTGCCTTTTGCCTCCCGGATATGTACAATCGAGTGACGACATATTGACTGGTTCGCCGTGGAGGCTTTATCTGTGTCACATCAACCGCCAGCCCGGCTCGGTATAATCACCAAGCCGAACGAACCGCGCGCAGATGAGATGGCCGCGCGCGTTGCCGAATGGGCCGCTCAACACGAAATCAACCTCTTCGTGAATGATCGCGTTAGCAACCTGCCGCCCGGCACCTTTTCGGCCACCGCCAGAGAGATAGCCGACAATTGCGACCTGTTGGTTGTGCTCGGCGGGGACGGGACCATGATCGCCACAGCAAGGCTCGTCCGGGGTAGCGGCACTCCCGTGCTGGGCGTCAATATGGGCACGCTGGGCTACCTGACCGAGTTCACAGCCGAAGACGCCCTCCCGGTCCTCGAAGACGTTGTGCGCGGCAACTATGAGATCGACAGCCGCATGATGTTAGACTGGTGCATACTTCGCGACGGAGACCAGATAGGCCAGTCGACGGCGCTCAACGACATAGTTGTAAACAAATCGGCCCTCGCGCGCATAATCGACATAGATTGCTGGATAGGCAAACAATATGTGACGACCTATCGCGCGGACGGGCTGATAGTCGCCACCTCGACCGGCTCTACAGCTTACAATTTGTCTGCGGGCGGGCCGATAATCTATCCGAGCACCGAAGCGATTTCGATCTGCCCTATCTGCCCGCACACCTTGACCAACCGTCCGCTCGTGCTTCCAAACACCGCAGAGGTCCGGCTCGAAGTGCATACGCGCGACCAGGAGGTAATGCTCACGGCCGACGGACAGACGGGCATGCCGCTTATGCCCGGCGACATGATCCTCATAAACAAGAGCGCGAAAACTTTCAACACCATACACGCCCAGGACCGCGATTATTTCGAGATACTGCGAAACAAGTTGAAATGGAGCGGGCGCTGAAGGCCGAGCATGCGCCCGCCACGGAAATGGTGAGATACGGATGCTGATACCTATCGGAGATGATAACCAGGGACGATTGACCACGCCCGTCATCGTTTATACGATCATCGCCATAAACATCGTAGTGTTCCTGATGCAGATCGCTCTGGGCGACGCCTTCACCCTCGCTTACGCTACGGTGCCTTACGAAATCACTACCGGCGAAGACCTGGTCCGCCCATTCAAAATACCCGGCGGCGAAATCCCGCAGGCCCCCGGACCTGTACCCATCTACCTGACCATTTTCACCTCGATGTTTATGCACGGCGGCTTCCTGCATATCGGGGGAAACATGCTCTACCTCTGGATATTCGGCGACAATATAGAAGACAACTTCGGCCACACGCGGTTTTTGATCTTCTATTTTGTATGCGGGGTGATAGCGACGTTTTCTCAGATTCTCATAGACCCCACTTCGCCCATACCGACGCTTGGGGCATCGGGCGCGATAGCCGGGGTTCTCGGCGCGTACATGGTCATGTTCCCGCACAATCGCGTTCGCAACATAGTCATCCTCATTTATATATGGACCATAGTGGAACTCCCTGCGCTCGTAGTGCTCGGCTTCTGGATAGTGATACAGTTCTTCAGCCAGGTCGCCTCGATCTCAGAGCACACAGCCCAGTCGCGCGGTGGCGGGGTGGCCTACATGGCGCACATAGGCGGGTTCGTCGCAGGAGTGGTTCTCTCTTTTCTCTTTCGCCGCAAGCGAAAAACCCAACACTACTATTATGATGAATGAAAGCCGTCCCGATCTCTCTAAAGCCCCCTGTTAGAAAACGGAGGGGCGAAAGGATTTGGAAATGACGACAGAAGTATCAGAAGGATCAGAGCTTGTGATCGAAGAGACGCCGCCCGAAGCCTTAGAGCTTCATCCGCTTGAGACCTTCCGGTACAAGTACGCGGGCAAGGAGATAACCGTCTCTTTCACCTGCCCTGAGTTCACGGCCCTTTGCCCGTTTTCGGACTTTCCCGACTTCGCCACGATCAAGATAGATTACGTGCCCAACGAGTTGTGCATAGAGTTGAAATCGCTCAAGCTCTATATCAACTCTTTCCGCGCGGTGAAGATATTTCACGAGCACGCGGTCAATCGAATACTCAATGATTTCGTTCGCGCCTGCGACCCTCTGAGCGTCGAAATCGAAGGCGATTTCAACATACGCGGCAACATAAAAACCGTGATACGCGCTTCGTATCGTCGCGGAGAGCGCCGTCCGTGAAGGCCGAACCGGAAGCCTGAAAGAGAAACGCTTATGGAGATGGAAAAATCCTATTACGTCGTCACCTGTAAGCCGACCTATTTCGAATTACTGCGGGAGCAACGCGAGGGCGCGCTGCCGACGGAAAGCGACGAAGCGGTCTCCGAGAGGATGATAGTCGCCATCACACAGGGCGGGTTCGGCCAGGACGTGATAGACGACGAGCGACAGGTCAAGGAGCGATTTTTAGAACACCTCTTCTCTTCGAGCGGCGTAGACCTGCCGCGCTCGGCGGAAGTCTTCGACCGCTATTTCGATCTTGAAGAGACGGGCGAGTTCATAGACCTCGACGAAGAGTTCTGACCTGTAAGGGCGGCTCTCTGTGGCCGCCCCTCATTGCGATAAAGCGACTGAGGGGCGGGCGAAGAAAGAGATCTTTAAGAGACGCCCGCTCTTACAGGTAATTGAAGTTCGCTACTAACGGTCCACTGAAAGGTTGTATATGGAAATCACTATAACCGCTCCGCACGGATTCAGCTTCAAGCGAACGGTGATAAGTCACGGCTGGTACGACCTGCCGCCGTTCGAATTCGACGAGAAAAACTGGACGCTCTCGCGGGTCATAGATACGGGCGAAGCGCGCCCGGTGACGGCGAAGGTCTCTGCGGCGGGCCGCGATCTCAAGGTTTCGCTTTCGCGAAAGATCGGCAAGCGAGCCGCATCGAAAATCGAGCGCCACGTGCGCCACATGTTCAGGCTCGATGACGATATGGCGGCTTTCTATGAAGTGATGGCTCAAGATTCTGACTTCGAATGGATAGCGAAAGCAGGAGCGGGCCGCCTGCTTCGCTCGCCTACGGTTTTCGAAGACCTCGTGAAGACCATAAGCACAACCAATTGTTCGTGGGCGCTCACGAAAAAGATGATCGACGGGCTTATCGGCTCGCTAGGCCGCCGGGGGAGCGACGGACGCCGCGACTTTCCGACACCGGAGGCGATGGCTTCGATGACTGAGAGATTTTACAGAGACGAGATACGCGCCGGTTATCGCGCGCCTTATTTGAAAGAGTTGGCCGAGCGCGTGGCCGAAGGCTCGCTAGATGTAGAAACATGGCTTGGGAGCGAGTTGCCGACCTCGGAACTCAAGCGCGAAATGAAGCGCGTGAAAGGCGTGGGCGATTACGCTGCTGAAAACCTCTTGAAGCTCGTGGGCCGCTACGACGTGCTCGCGCTCGATTCGTGGGTGCGCTCCACATTCGCGCGCATTCATAACGGCGGGCGCGCGTCCGCAGACAAAAAGATAGAGCGATATTATTCGAGGTTCGGAGAGTGGCGCGGGCTTGCGCTCTGGTGCGATATGACGCGCGAGTGGATGGACAGGGACGAGCAATTCACCACATGGTGAATTCACCACATAGTGAGCGATGAAATTACTGAGATCCGGCATCTGCTTTGAGCAGTGACGACGGGCAGAGCGGCTCTATGCAGCATTCGCCGCATAGAGGGTTGCGCGCTTTACAGACCTTGCGGCCGTGATATATCAGCAGGTGCGAGAAGGCTATCCAGTCCTTTTTGGGCACAAGCTCCAACAGGTCGCGCTCTATCTTTTCGGGCTGTTTTTGCGCCGTAAGACCGAGCCTTTCGCTCAGGCGCGAGACATGAGTATCGACGACTATCCCTGATGCGACGGCGAACGCATTGCCAAGCACTACGTTTGCGGTCTTGCGCGCCACTCCCGGAAGCTCCAGTAAATATTCGATAGAGTCGGGCACGCGACCCTTGTGGCGTTCGCTTATAACGCGGCACGCTCCTTGAATAGCTTTTGCCTTGTTGCGATAAAACCCGGTAGAGCGTATGTCGCGCTCAAGTTCGGATTGCTCCACTTTCAGGTAGTCTTCCGAAGAGCGATACTTTCTGAACAAATCGGCGGTCACGATATTGACGCGCTCATCGGTGCATTGAGCCGAGAGTATTGTGGCGACCAGCAGTTCGAGAGGATTCGAATAATCGAGACTGCATCGCGCGTCAGGATACTCTTTTCCGAGCAGAGCGATTATCTTACGCGCTCTCTGTTTCTCTTCAGGACTTGCCAATCTCCACCTCACGATTCTCTGATTTCAGCAATCAATTGCCGACCTTCGCTCTGGTCTCAACCGGAGCGGTTTGAAAAATTGCAACTCCGCCGGGGCATCACAGAAGAAAGAAATCTTTATCGGCAACCAATTCATTCCATTCTGAGTTTGAGGCCCAAACGGTCGCAAACGGCTTTCATTTTTCGGACCTGTTTTTTAGGCGGTATCATCAATACGAGCTTTTGTTCCTCAACAGGCACCTCCATGCCCTCGGGCGCTCCCTTTCTCCAAATGATTTCCGAGCCTTTTGGGAGCGATCTGAGGTGATACTCTATTGCCTTTATTCCTATCCGCGTGGCCCTGTTCTTTACGATATCACTGTATAACCTGGGGCGAATCGACATATCGAAAATCATATAAACCCATTTGCCCTCAAGCTGCCAGCTATAGAGTTCGTAGCTCCTCGCCGCCGGGTTCACCGCCGATTGTTGAGCGCTTCCACAACCGACAAGCGCAACGAGTAGCGCGATCAATAATATTCGTTTATGCAAAACATTACCTCCTGGTCATCCGGTATAAACAGTTATAAGGTCACAGGCTCAAGCGAGCTTCCGCCATCATAGTTTCGATCTCGTCTATCGTCTTTGGAACGGCGGCCGAAAGAACTTCGTTGCCGTCCTCGGTCACAAGCACATCGTCTTCGATACGCACCCCTATACGGCGATAGCGCGCAGGGATGCCATCGAGGTCTTCGGCTATGTACAGGCCCGGCTCGACCGTAAGCACCATGCCGGGTTCCATCCTGCGCCATTCGTCGGCCACTTTGTAAGGCCCCACGTCATGAACATCCATTCCCAGCCAGTGACTCGTGCGGTGCATGTAGAACTTTTTATACTCCTCTTCCTCTTTCTCTTCCTTTTTTTCTTCGATCAGCTTATCAACGTCGCCTTCCAGAAGTCCCAATTTCACCATACCTTCTACGAGCACGCGCAGTGCGCAATCATGTGGTTCGTTGAATGTGGCTCCGGGCTTCACATGTTTGATGGCTTCCAGTTGAGCATCGAGGACTATCTTATATACCTCGGCCTGCTCCGGGGTAAAGCGGCCGCTTGCGGGCAGCGTCCTTGTAACATCGCCCGTGAAGTAGCCGTACTCCGCGCCCGCGTCTATCAACAGGAGGTCGCCCTCTTCTATCAGGCGGTCGTTTGTGGTGTAATGCAGGACGGTCGCGTTGGTCCCCGAAGCGACTATAGGGGGATAGCCGTGCCTTGGGCTGCCGTTCTTGCGAAAGACGTAGCGCAGTATCGCTTCTATCTCGTATTCGTAGATGCCCGGCCTCAGAGCGCGAATCGCGGCGAGATGCCCTTCGCACGATATACGGACTGCGCGGCGAAGCAGTCGAAGGTCGTCATCGGTTTTGATGAGCCGCAACTCGTGCAGGATTTCAGCGGGGTCTATGACTGCGTTCGATCCGAAGCCGTTGCGCTGACGTTCGCGCCGGAACCGCTGCATCAATCCTATCAGGCGGCGGTCGAATGCAGGGTCGCTGCCCAGTCGGTAATAGATACGGTCGGCCTTCTCTAAAAGCTTGGGCAGTTCTTCATCGAGTTTGTCCAGGGTGTAAGCGGCGTCGGCCCCGTAGTCGCGTTTGGCCCCTTCTTCGCCCGCGCGCCAACCGGTCCACACTTCGCGCTTGCGGTCTTTGGGTTGAACGAAGAGGACGAAACGGTGTTCGGGATGATCGGGCACGAATACGGCCAGGGAGTTCGGCTCCTCGAAACCTGTCAGGCAGTAAAAGTCCGAATCCTGACGATATTCATGCTCGACATCGCTGTTTCTGAGGGCCTCGGGCGCGCTCGGAAATACGGCGGCCCCGCCCTTTATGCGCTGCATGAAATGTTCGCGTCTCTGCTTGATCCGTTCCTTTGTCGCAGCATCAAACATTATTGTCATTGTTTCGGTTTTCACTACCCGTTCATTCAAGCGTCACCAGCCCCGCGCGGAAATCAACGATCAATCGTTGCCCACGCAAGTAATCCAAACCAAGAACTCCATCCACAGTGGCGCTCGGCGGCAGAGTATGGCACAAAACGGGGAAATCCAGACGTTCTTGTTCTAATGCTTCAATCTTCTCAACGATTATGCGAGGAACAAATTCTATGCTGCTCCCTGTAGTCACAGGTATCCGACCTGGCACGATGGCCGGATCATAACCCACAAGTACCACCACATCCCAATTCACCATTGACGCGGTTGCTCCCGTATCGAGCGCGAGCCGCAGTAACACATCCCCATTCGGCCCAAATAGCCGCGTTGGAACTACTATAAGCCCTTTTTTTGGATCAAAGGAAAGACTCATAAAATGACGGCCATCTCTTCAGGCAGTGTTCCTGTATACAGAATAGCTGAATGTGTGGGCTGAAGTTCTCTTGCCTTGCGGTAAACCTCATCCCTATCTTTGCTGTGCCATAAGACTTTTCCGCTTTTTATTTCCAGCGACCCGGTCGTTTCCGGGTCTTCGAGGAGAACCCACTCCGATTCAAACCTAGATTGAATCTCCTCCAGGAGCATTACTTCACTCATCACTCATTCCTCCATTACGGCATCTCTTCTTTCCGCACAAAACGAAACCTTGTTTATCAGCAAACTTGGTGCGAGAATCTTCAACTATATAGAGCGCGCGAGACTTTCTCAAGCCGGGCTTCCCGCGCTGCGCGTTCAATTCGGAAGAAGAGGAGATACAGCGAAGCGAGTGAGCAAGACATCTTATAAACTGATCGCAAACGAAGCGGAACTCGAAGAGGCAATCGCTCGAATCTCGCGTCACACGGTCATTGGTGTAGACACCGAGACCACAGGCCTGGACCCCTTGTCGAGCCGTGTGCGATTGATTCAGATAGCCATTCCCGAACAGACCTTCGTCATAGACCTCTTTCATTTTTCGGCGTTCGACCACGAGGGGCTGCGCGAAATATTTTCAGCCGCCCGTCCCACGAAGATATTTCACAATGCGAAGTTCGATGTGAAGATGCTCCTCCATCACTTCGACCTGGAAGTGCGCGGAGTCTTCGACACGCTGCTCGCAAGCCAGTTGATAAGCGCGGGCCGCAGCGATGGCAGTCACGGGCTTGCTGCGGTGGTCGAGCGATTTCTGGACGAATCCGTAGACAAGTCCATGCAGGTGAGCGACTGGTCGGGCGATCTCACAGACCTGCAGTACGAGTATGCTGCAAAGGACGCGGCGATAATGCTCCCGCTCAGAGAGAAGCTGAATGAAAAGCTGAATGAGTTGAAGCTGACAGAAGCCGCCAGGCTCGAATTCGAATGCGTGCTGCCTGTAGCGGCCATGGAGCTTGCGGGCATGGCGATAGATGCGGAGTGCTGGCGACGGCTTGTGGTCGACGTGGAGCGCGCGCACGAGGTGCTGTCGTCGGAACTCAAGCGCGAACTCGCGGCAGGCATCCCGCAGATGTCGCTCTTCGGCGAACCCACGATCAATCTCGACAGCCCCGCCCAGGTAATGGAAGCCCTCAAGCGCATAGGGATCAAGATCGAGGGCACTCGAAGCTGGCAGCTTCAATCGCTCGCAAAAGAGCATAAGGCCATCGAGAAGCTGCTCGAATACCGCAGCGTGCAGAAGGCTCTGAGCAGCTACGGCCTTTCGCTCCTGGAATACATTCACCCCAGGACCGGCCGCCTTCATCCCGACTTCCGTCAGATAGGCGCGGCGGGCGGGAGAATGAGTTGCTCCAGTCCGAATCTCCAGCAAGCGCCCAACACCCCCGAATATCGCGGATGCTTTCGCGCGCCCGAAGGCCGAAGGCTAGCGATCGCGGATTTTTCGCAAATAGAACTGCGAATACTTGCCGACTGGTCTCAGGACACGGCGCTCGTCAAGGCCCTGATTTCAGGCGAAGACCTCCACTGCGTCACCGCGAGCCAGATGTTCGGAATCCCGCTCGACAAGGTATCGAAGGCGCAACGCGCGGCGGCCAAACAACTCAACTACGGAATAATGTACGGGCTGGGCGCGCAGGGCCTCGCGGCCCGGATAGATTGTTCCGTAGAGGAAGCCGAAGGACTGATCCGAAAATATTTTGAGACCTACAGCGGCGTGGCCGTGTGGCTGCGCGACGCGGCCAGTCGCGCCGTGCATGACCGTGAAAGCCGCACACGTTCGGGTCGCTTGATATATTTCACATTCGACGCCAACGACCGCTCACAGGTGGCGGCCACCCAGCGGTTCGGCAAAAACGTGCCCATTCAAGGAAGCAGCGCGGATATAATTAAACGCGCTCTGACGCTGCTCTACGACGCCATCAAGCCGCTCGACGCGAAGATAGTCAATTGCGTACACGACGAAATAGTCGTCGAGGTCGCCCGGTCTCAGGCCGAAGAGTGCGCTATCATCATCGAACGCGAGATGACGGCCGCCGCGCGCCAGTTCATCAGGAGCATACCCGTCACAGTAGACACCGTTATAGGCGACGCCTGGATTAAATAGCCCGATACGCGCGGAACAAAAGGAAGATTTCCTTATATCTAAAGTCTTTCCGGCAATCCGGGAAACCGGGCCTGATTTGAGAGGCCGCGCCGTTATCGATACGGCGCGGCCTGATCTCACATAAGGACGTGATATGGCTATGGGGGGCGGGTTTTGCACAGACGGGGTTTCCGGCGCTCTAATTACCGGCAGAGCCTTTGAGGGAATCGAGATGTTTCCGGGCTTCATCTTTCCATTTTTCATCCGTAGCCAGATCGAGAAATCGCTTCCAATCTTGCTGCGCCTCCGCTGCAAGCCCGGCCTTCGATTTGGCAAGCGCGCGGTTGAATACCGCTTCATCGTAATCGGGTGATCTCTTCAGGGCTTCATCGAACTGAGCGATGGCGTCGCGATATTCCCCTCTCATATACAGAGCCACTCCTGTGTCGTTGAAGAACTGCGGCGACTCGATACCCCTGCCGGCAAGTTCTTGCAATAGTTCAAGAGCACGGGCCGCATCGCCCTCTTCGTCACGCGCCAGATACACCCGCGCGAGGGCGAGGCGGTCATCGGCCGACGCGGACGGATCACGGGCAGATTTCAACTCGCTCAGAGCGATATCGAACCGCACTTCATCTTCATTTTCTATACCACCCCTTTTACCTCGTGTTGCTGCGGGTCGCGAATACGGGAAATTCCCGGAGATGCGAGGCTCTATGCGCCTCTCATCTTTCATGACCAATCTGAGTTCCTCCATCGCGGCATCATGCGGCGATGGAGGCCTGGTCAGAAAGTAAACAGATGCGCCTGAAATTAATAAAACGGCTATTGCTGCTCTGAGTTGCGCGTAAGAAATAAAGATGTGAGATCGAGCCGGGACTCTGCCCGCTTCTCCCCTGGCTCGATTGATTTCGTCTTCCCTGATCGAGGTCAGTATTCTCGCTGTCTGGCCAGTTATGGTCTCCTCGGCTGGCGGGGCTTCGTCGGCTTCGGGTCCGCTCCATACCTTCGTATATAAAGCCAGGAGTTCGCGGCAATCATCGCAGCTTGCGAAATGTGTCTCCAACTTCGCGCGCTTGCCGGATGAAATCCTATCATCCAGGTAGCCGAGGATTTCTGCTTCATCGGGACAAGGCAGTTCGGCCGGGGGACCGGGTTTGTTCCCGCCAGTCAGATAGTATAAAACATCTTGTAAGTTCATAATGCCTGCGATTGGAGACTGTCTGCTTTAGCAGACAGAGGAAAGTCTGCCGGTTCGAGTCTGCTCGATACAGCGAGGACGATTCAAATCCCTTTACCTCCAAACTCCTTTCAAAGATTTGTGACTCAAAGAGAAGTGCGGTCTCTCTGAGTCGTTGCTTGTTACCAAGCACACCGCCGCACCGGGTAGGTCACGCTTCGAGACTGACTGACCGAGAGGTTGCAGACTAGCGTAACATCCGCAACGTCGTTTTCCCTGCCACGAGAAGTCAGTTCAGTTAGGTCCATCGACTTAGCTCCTTTCGGAATTACGTCTCCCTTGACTCTAGTCTCCCGCTTGCGTCGTGCGCGCTCGCTACTGGTCGGCCTCCTGCCTGAGCGCGCATCGCGCATATCTCAGAGTGAGCGTTGGTTGGCGATACGCTCAAACCAAGCCGCCTGCTTTAGCCGGCGGTAGGTGACAATGCCTGCTTCCTTCTATATAAAAATCTGAGCGTTCCACCAGGAGCAGGTTAAAGAGGATGGGGATCGGATTTACAGGTCTAATAAAACCGGAGGCGATGCGTATCCTGCAAATCTCTGCTTTAACCTGCGCTGCCGCACCTAAACGGCCACGCTTCCTGAAGGAGGTTGCAACGGATCGTTTTCCCCCTCTACTTATTACAGACGCAAATTACGAGGAAAATAATGCAAGAATTTTTCGATCATGCAATTTTTTTGCAATGCGATAATCATCGCTCAATAAATGTATTCATTCTTCGGCGCACGCCTTCGAACAAAATTTCCTTTCTTCCACTGAAAAGGCTCTGTTTTGGTCGACATACATTCCACAAATTTCACATCTCACCATAGATGAATATTCGCGCCCTTGTGAAGGATTCTTTTTCCGATCATTCGCCCGCGGGTCGATATCGGGCGATACGTAAGCGGGCAGCGTGCGGAGGAAGCGCCTGACGAAGCGCAGGAGCAGATATGCTATTACGGCGTATATTATGAATCTGATCATCGCGGCCTATCGCTTCATTCGCCGGGTATACTGACAGGCTTCCCTGCCTTGAGGTCCGCCAACAGATTTTGATACAAAGAGATTCTCTTGTTTCCGGGTTCGGCTTCTTTCAAACGGTTCAAAACGTTCTCAGCCGCGCGCGCGTCTTTTTTCAGTAGATAGGCTTCTATCAGGTGTCCGAGCGCGTGGCCGTCCTTGGGATTGAGCGCGATCGCCTGCTGAAGATTCTCGATCGCTTTATCCGGGTCGGGCGGATTGCGGAGAATATAAGTCGAACCTATCTCGACATAGACCGGACCTTTCTCTTTCTCGCTATCGAGAGCGTGACGGAACCACTTCTCAGACTCGACATACTCTTTCCGCCCGAAATAATACTGACCTATGAAAGGCGGGATGCCGAGGTTGCCTGCTTCGGTGGCATTGATTTCGAAGGCTCGCTTCAGATATTCGATCGATTTATCGACCTGATCGATCTGCACGAACTGCCTTGCGGCATTGACCTGCGCTTCGAAGTCGTTCGGATTGTTCTTGGCTTTCTCCAATGTTTCGCGAACCGAAGCCATCATCGCCTCCTGACTGGGTCCGCCCGATGGCGTACCGCCTCCCGAAGCAGATTGCGGAGCGCCCGCGACCGCCCCGCTTCTGTTGAGCGATTGCGTAATGAAAAAGCTTATGATGAAGCCGAGCGCAAGCCCTATCAAGCCGAATAGATATTTGTTCTTGTTCACGTCCCCTCTTCGCATCCCGTCGATGGAATTATACGATGATCGCAGAATCGGAAACCGATTCATCAATCATCGCCCTTCAAGTTTTGGAGCGGGTCTGTAAGCCGAATTCTGTACTCGCTTCCAGGCGACGTGCGGCCTTGCCGCAAGCCGCAGGGGCGAGTGACGGTCATTCATCTAGGCGGTGGATTGCTCCGCCCGCTCAAGCGACCTACCCGGAGGCTGTTGCGCGCGGGACCGGCTGACACAGAACCTGAGTTCGGCAAGCCGGGGCGCGCATCGGACGGGCAGTCCTGTTGACGCCTCCCTATTTGGTCTTGCACCGCGAGGAGTTTGCCTAGCCACGAAGTGTCGCCACCCGTGCTGGTGGGCTCTTACATTAAGCCTTAGCCCCACCGTTTCACCCATCACCTGTTCCCCGAAACCCTTGAGTTTTGAGGTCATCGGCTGGTCTCTTCTCTGTTGCACTTGTCGTCGGGTCACCCCGCCTGGCCGTTAGCCAGCTCGCTGCCCTAAGGTGTTCGGACTTTCCTCTCGCCCTCACTGAGGGCCAGCGACCGTCCGACCCACTCCAAAATAACCGCTCAAAAGTATAGCACACCGCGAGAAAAAGGATGAAAGATGAAAACAACTGTGAAGATATTGATTCATCCTTCATCCCTCATCCCTCATCCTTTCTGAACACCTCTGCTCAATCGGCGGCGCATCGAAAGCCTGCGAAGGCTATGCGGAATCGCGGGCGGAAGAAGTTCCTGAACGAGCAACGCAAAAGCGGTGGACGGGTCGCCCACGAACCGCCTTTCAAAACTCTGTGGTCGCCGTCGAACCATAACTCGGAGTATTCGGGATATGGGAAGACCTCGAATCCCGCGTGGCTTGCAAACGTGCTTGCGGTCCACTCCCACACGTTGCCCGTCAGGTCGAAACAGCCGTAAGCGCTACGGCCATCAGGAAAAGCCGCGACCGGAGTCGTGCCCCAATAATTATCATTAGAGTTCGCAATCTCTTTTCGGGGCAACTCATCGCCCCAACTGAAGCGGCGCTTGCTTTCCTGCTCAGGATCCCAGGAGGCGGCTTTTTCCCATTCGGCTTCGGTGGGCAATCGCTTGCCGACAAATCGGGCGTAAGCTTCGGCCTCGTGCCAGCTTACGCCCACAACAGGAAGGTCCGCTTCCATGCGTCGCTCTTCGAACATCTCGCGCACAAGCCATCGAGCGGAATCTTCGCTATCGTCGGTTTGCCGCTCGACCGGCGACCAGTAGAGCGGGCAGCGAATGCCTTCTTTTTCTTTCCATTCCCATCCCTCATCGCTCCATAGCGAGCGGGTCTCGTATCCGCCCGCTTCTATGAACCGGGCATAGTCAGTATTCGTCACAGGATATTTGTCTATGCGAAAATCCGAGAGTTCGATCATGCGCGGAGGCCGTTCGTTGTCGTAAGCGAAAGGGTATCCATCGGAACCCATCTCGAACAGCCCGCCTGCGACGCGGACCATCTCTGTGCCGGTCTCATAGGGGAGGCGGCTGACACTGCGCAGAAATTCTTTGCGAGCGCCGAACCCGGCAGGCTTTCGCTTCAATGCGGGGTCGAGCATCTGTAGCAGATAGAGGAGCGTCTCCTGATGCTGGTATTCATGCTCGATGACGAGATCGAATATATAACCGTCGCGCAGCAAAGGATCATCGCTGTTTGGATCGAAGCCTTTCAAAGAGAGCAAGACTTCTTCGCGCACGCGGGCGAGGAAGCTTTCGATTTCGGGGATGGGCGGCAGGTTGCGGGAATCCTCTCGCGGCGTTTTTATAGGGTCGAATATTGCGGCGTAGCGAGCTGAGATGGGAGGGTCGCCCTTGAGTCGGCCGAGCAGCCAGTATTCTTCGAACGCGCCCACGTGGCCGAGGTGCCAGAGCAGGGGACGGAACCCTCCGCCCGGCGAGCGGCGCAGGTCCGCTTCCGCAATCACAAGGTCGAGCGATTCGCGCGTCTTTTTGCGCGATTCCATCATCGAACGCTCGACCTCGTCTTTGTCGAAACGATAAGCCATAAAGATTTCTTTCTTCAAAGATTTCTTTCTTCCGCTTGCTCCTCATTATCAAACTCAGAGGCCGATCACGGATAACCTCCGATGGTTGGCACATGCAGTAAAGTAATATAGCATTGAAACTGTATTTTGATTTAGCGGGCTGCGGTTCGCCCGGTGTTGAATGGAGGAGATAATTGATTATGTCAGATTCGCATTCCGATCCATCCATCAGGTTTACGCTTCACATGCTGGCGCGCGGGGGTGACTCGGATACCTTTGCAGAAGATGTTCGAGCGGGTCTCGGTTCGAGGCCCAGATTCCTGCTGCCCAAGTATTTTTACGACGGCCTGGGCGCGCAATTATTCGAAGCGATATGCCGTTTGCCTGAATACTATTTGACGCGCGCCGAGAGCGAGATATTAGGCCAGCACTCGGACGAGATAGTCGCCGCAGTCTGTGGCCCCGTGCGCCTGATCGAGCTTGGAAGCGGCAGCGCGGATAAGACGCGCTACCTCATAGAAGCCCTGCTCCGCCGCCAGAAAGAGCTTCATTACTTTCCCGTGGACATCTCGGACGTGAGCCTAGAACGCAGCAGCGAAGAATTGCTTCACGTCTATCCGCAGCTTCGCATAACGGCTTACGCTGCGGATTACTTCACCGCGCTTCAGGCCCTTGCCGACGCAGGAGTGATAGAGCGCCAGGACAAGCGAACGATAGTGCTCTTTCTCGGTTCGAACATAGGCAATTTCGACGAAGAAGAGAGCCGTGAGTTTTTGCGCGCGATTCGCAATATGCTCCATCCCGAAGACGGGCTGCTGATAGGCGCTGATCTGAAGAAATCCGTCGACGTACTGCTTGCGGCTTACGATGACGCGCTCGGCGTGACCTCGGCTTTCAATCGCAATCTGCTCGTGCGAATCAACAGCGAACTCGACGCCGATTTCGACGTGAGAAAATTCGAGCACCGCGCGCACTATAATGAGCGAATGGGCCGAGTGGAAATTCATCTCGTCAGCCTGGTCAAGCAGACGGTTCGCATACGAGCAATCGATCTCGAAATCCATTTCGAGGAGGGCGAATCCATTCACACCGAGAACTCATATAAATTCGATCTGGAACAACTCGGCGAGCTTGCCCGGCAGACGGGATTCTCTTTAGAGAAGACGTGGCACGACAGCGCCCAAAGATTCAGCTTCAACCTCTTCGCTGCGGTGTGAGAGCAAGGCCGGGTAAGCCAAGTTATGCCGCTTCCCCAATGACGAGGAGCGATCCTATGGAAAGTCTAATTGACCGCGTTATCAGCCAGCTCGATACCTTGGTTCCATTCCTCGCGGTTTCGCACAAAGAGGTTTTTGAGATTATCCAGCGGCATGAGGCTGACTGGTTTCCGCCCAATGAGGCACAACCGATTCCTGACACTTACCGGATGTATCAGGTACAGGTATCGCACGCGGCATTCTTGCTCGGATACTCGTATTTCGAAGCGTTCCTCGCAGATATGGTCAAACAGATTTACCAGACCCAGCCCTCAATGTTGCCCGCAGAGAAGGAACTCAAGTTCAAGGATCTACTGGATTGTGACAGCTATGATAAGGTGCTCTTACTCATGGTGAACAAGGAAGTATTCGCTCTCATCTACAACAGCATGGAGAAGATCATAAACTACTTCGACCAAAAACTCTCGATCCACTTCGGTGATACCTCAGACAGGCAGGACATCATCAAGGCCGCGCTACTGCGCAACTGCCTCATTCATAACATGGCCCGTGCCGATAGTCGGCTTGCATACGTGTCCCGTTGGAGTGAGGGTAGCTTCATTGATCTCGAACCTTCTGAGGTGCATAGTTTCGGTATTGTTGGCCGACGCATATCACAGAACATCTACCAACAAGCCGAAACCAAGTTTCTTATACAAAGCGACCTTAGTGCCAGCATCAACAGGAACAAATAAATGAAGACGATCAACATAAAAGAAGAAGCGCGGCGGTTAGTCGATCAACTACCGGAGAATTCAACCTGGGATGACCTGATGCACGGAATCTACGTTCGTCAATCTGTAGAGAAAGGTCTTGCTGATAGCGAAGCCGGGCGAACGACCAGTGTTGAAGAAGTGCGAGAAAAGTTTGCTCTCGGCAAGTGAAAGTCGAATGGACAGGAGATGAGGCTTAACCACATCCGAAAGGCGGCTGTGCCGCAGTGATGTGCGGAAGGTCTCGGACCTTCCGGGGGCGTCATCTTTTAAATCCTCCGGGGCTGCGCCCCGCGACGGGCGTAGCCCGATAAACTTTAGGCCGAGCGGCCCGGCAAGTCAGAGACTTGCCGCACATCACTGCGGCATAGCCGCAAAAACATCGGCCAAAAACCTCAATAGCAAGCCAGAGACTTTTTGTACACCACTGCTGCCTTGCCTTGCCGCGAAAACATTCTTCAAATACTTTTTTAGATATCGATGCTCCCGCCGTCTGAAAACGCAATCACCCTCGCAAACCGAAATATCCTATCGTCACATAGAAGCCCGGTAAGAGTTTGACATGGATTTTGCCCAGATAGGCACGGGGCGCGGTCTCTACTATTTCGTCGAGGATGATCCGAATCAACCAGGGGTTTTCCGCAGAGTCGTAGTCAAGCTTTATCACGTCGGTCTCGGCGTCCTTCTTTCCTTTTCCCGTGTAGGTCTTGAAATGATATGCATCGGTGTTTCCTTCCGGGTTCAGGCGGAACCTGGAATAGAAGGGCGTCGCAACTTTCAGGATGCTCGCTCCGGTCGGGGTGAAGATGTTGAACCCGGTCTGTGTGTCGCGATCGAAGGATTTGCCGAGCCAGGGCGTTTTTTTATCAAACAGGACGTGAGGCAACCCCTTGTGGAATCCCTCCGGGGCAGGGTCAGGCACATGTCCTCGGACGAACATCGCTTGATACGGACTGCGTCCGACAAGGAAGGTGATGAAAGACCCGATTATCAGGATGGCCACGATGGCTGCGGCAACGACGAGCAAAATATAAAGTAGAATTTGCATAAGCAGGCACCGGTTTTTATCGAGCAGCCCCGGCGATGTTCTCCTTTGAAGTTCAAGGACCGTCAGTCGACAGACGCAAGAAATCGTTTGCGGACTGGCGGTAGTCGAGCGGTGACTCGCGTGTTTCCAAGTCCCTCCCTATTACGAAGAGCCGCGTCAATCGGATTTGAATCTTCAGGGCGCAGGCGCAGTTTGCTGTGGTATCATCTCAATGTGAATTACAAAGAGCGGATCGAAATCGAACCTGGGAAACGCGGTGGAAAGCCTTGCATTCGAGGCATGCGAATCACTGTTTATGACGTGCTGTCTTATCTGGCCGCTGGCATGACCGAGCAAGAAGCTCTTGATGATTTCCCCTATCTCACCGGAGAAGATATTCTTGCCTGTTTCAGCTATGCTGCTGATCGCCAAAATCGAGAGATGATAGTTCAGGTATGAAGTCGCTAATGGACTTCAATCCGGCCTGATACGGAACCTTGCGATGTCATCTGGATCAACAAAACAATCGAACCCCCTCTCGCCGACCGATAGCATCGGCCCGACTACAGACTTCGCCCGCTTCTTCACAACCAGCGCCAGGCCCTCTTCGGAATGGGCAGTCGGGCCTGAAATAGAGTTCTTAGGCTTCACCCGCGACCATCTCACTCGCATGGATTTCGATCAGGTGCAATCGGTCATCGAAGGGTTCGCCCATCAGATAGCGGACCTCGAAAGAGAGAACGGTCACATCATAGAAGCTACGCTTGGAAAAGCAGGGGAGCAGGGGAGCAGGGGAGCAGGGGAGCAGAGGAGCAGAGGAGACATAGAGGCAGTGAAGCCGGAACCCGATCACCCCTGCACGGAACCGCAGTCGGCGTCCCGACCACCCCTGCTCCCCTGCGCTGCCCTTTCAGGGCGTATCACGCTTGAGCCGGGCGGGCAGATAGAGTTTTCGTGCGCCGCCCATCGCTCGCTTGCGGATGTCGAGCGGGCGGTGTCGGGTTTCGCGCGCCGCCTCGGCGAGATAGGGCGCGAGCAGGGAATAATCTTCATTGCGGCGGGGTTCGACCCCCTTCGAGGTATCGAAGAGCAGAAGTGGATTCCAAAGAGGCGTTACGAGATCATGCGCCCTTACCTGAATGAGCGCGGCCGGGGGGCGTGGGATATGATGTGTCGCACGGCGGCCATACAGGTAAATCTCGATTACGGGGATCTGGCGGACCTGGCAAAAAAATTCGCCGTCGCAAACCGACTCGCCCCCATCGCCGCAGCGATATTTTCGAACTCGCCTTTCGAGCGAGGAAAGCTTTCCGGGTATAAATCGCTTCGTTATCGCGCGTGGACGGAGACGGACCCCGACCGCACAGGCCCTTCGCCCGTCGCGCTCGAAGACGATTTTTCGATAAGCAGGTTCCTCGATTACGTCGCGCGGGTGCCGATGTTCTTCATACGCCGCGACGGGGATTATATAGATTTCACGGGGAGGTCTTTCGAGCAGTTCATACAAAACGGCGCGCAGCATCAGCCTATCTTTCAGGATTTCACCGATCACCTCTCGACCATATTCACGGAGGCGCGACTCAAGCCACACATAGAGCAGCGCAGCATGGATTGCGGCTCTTTAGAAATGGTCATGGCGGCCATGGCTTTCTGGAAAGGGCTTATGTACGACGCCGAGGCGCTCGAAGACGCGCTCGCCCTCGCGCCGAAACTCGGCCTCGAAGAGTTCGCCCGGCTCCAACTGGAAGTCGCACGTCACGGCCTCGAAGCGCGGGTCGGCAACACGCGAATGGCGGACCTCGCCTCTAACGCAATCGAACTGGCTAGGATGGGACTTGGAAGGGTGGCTCCTGACGAGGCGCGATACCTGGACGTGATCGAAGAGCGGGTAACAAAAGAGCGAATCTGCCCGGCCGATATATTGATCCGCAACTTTCGCGGCTCGTGGAACGGCGACGCGCGAAAGGCCGTCGAGTATTTGCGCATAGAGTGACATCCTCCGTCAGCTAAAGCAGACGGCTTCCGGGTCCGCTCGCCCGGTAGGTTCTTGGATCAACGAGTGGCCGCTCCACTCTAACCAAAGGGGCTGCCCGCCCCTGTGAGAACTATGATGCTATTCTCGATT
>JAKEHD010000193.1 GCA_022615215.1 Blastocatellia bacterium | reverse complement strand
TTTTATCTGTTTTATCTGTGTTATCTGTGGTTTAATACTTGCCCTGACGGCTGACGGCTGACGGCTGAGGACTGATGGCTGACGGCTGATAGCTGATCAGGCTATCTCGACGCCCAGCCCCTGTAAAAAGCGGGTCGGCTTTTCGGCCCCTATGAAAGCGAAGATGTAATCTGCGGGGATGCGGGCCACCTCTTTTTTAGTCGTCACGTCTCTCAATACCACTTCCGTTTCCTTGATCTCCTGGATTTCCGTGCGGTAGAAAACCTTGAGCCTGCCTGCATCGATGCAATCATACACATTCATTTTATTGCCGAACTTCAGATCGATCTTGAAATCACTGCGAATGGCGAGCGCCACTTCCGCATTCCGCGTGAAGGTGATGCGGTCTCCCTCTCGGCTGAGACCGCACAGCGCGACCGCCGCCTCGATAGCGGAATTGCCTCCTCCCACCACGAGGACTTTGCGGCCCGCGTAGTGGTCTGCATCAGACAGCCTGTATTTGACCTTGTCATCCTGATAAGGCGCTATCCTCACATCTTCAATCTCCGCGCCGCACAGGGGACAGAACCGCGCGCCCAATTGAGCGCGCCCGCCGCACCTGCGGCATAAGCTCGCCGCATTCGGGTCGGGTCGCACGGTGATTTTCATGTCCTCGCCCGCCACGTTCAGCTTGCGAGGGGTGCCGCGATTGCCTATGGCGAGGACGACCTTGGACGCGCGGTATACGGTCTTCTCTCTGGTCTCGCCTTTTTCAGTGATTACCGCGAGCAGGTCGTCTTCGCGTTTGATTTCACGGCAGGTCTCTTCTTCGTGTATCTCTATGCCTGCGCCCGTCAAGGTGTCGAGCCATGACCTGAGCACGATCTCTTTCAATCTGTTCTCTCTGCGTTCGCCCGCGCGCGGAACCGGGATTCCCCCTCTGGCCACAATGTTGTCGGGCTTGAAGAAGAGCTCCTTTCCCGCAGGATATGCCTGAATCGTGGCCAGCACTTTGCTCTGCTCGATGACGACATACCTGAGACCGCACCGCCCGGCTGTGACCGCTGCCGACAGCCCCGCCGGTCCCGCGCCCACTATCGCAACGTCGTATTCGGCTTTCGGGTTCTGGCCCTCGCGCTTCAGGTCTTCGACTATGGCGTTTATGACCTGTGCGCCTTCGTTCACGGCGTTCTTGATGAGGGGCACCCCCGATACGTCTCCGACCAGGTATACGCCGTACACCCGCGTCTGCAACTCCTGATCGCGGCCCGGCACCTTCCTCTCAGGTATGACTTTCGTGGTATTCAGAACCACGCACGCCTTCGGGTTCGTCGGGCACTCGACCTGACAGGAGGTGTCTTCCATGCACTGGTCGAGGGCGACGGGCGTGGCGATTCCGTTGACGATCGAGAGCACATCGTGAGGACAGACCTCGACGCATGCGTGACAGCCTATGCAAAGCACCGGATCGATCACCGGATGCGGATAGGACGGACCCTCGGATTTCAACTTCTCAAGGTCTAGCGAGCCGGTCGTGCTTCCCTCTTCAACAGGTCTTATAAGGGCGCTCGCCCTGCGCAAAGCGATTCGGCGTCGCGCGGTGCCCGCCGTGAGTCCCGCTATTAGCGCAACGGGCAAAAGGGCGAGCACGGCTATCCATCCAAGCGCGGGCAACCCGCCGATTCTATGCAGGGGCGCAGGGGGTCGGGACGCCGACTGCGGTTCCGGGTGCTGGGGTGATAGATCCCTTGCTCCCCTGCTCCCCTGCTCCCCCGCTCCCCTGCTCCCCTGCTCGTCGCTCGCGCCGACGTTGAGCCTGTTGAGATACTGTGTGATCTTCGTATCGTCTCCGGCTCCCGCGAGCAACGTGTCTGTGACTTCGCTTTGGCGATGCTGCACGTGGCAGGTGTAGCAATTTCGTTTTCCTCTCTCAAAAGGAAGGCGAAGGGCATTTACTCTATCTTTTCCCTCAAGCCCCTCATCAGTCTTCGACAACCCGTGACACTTCGCGCACTCGGCGCGCGGCGACCGGCGAAAGGCTTCTTTCTCTTCGACCGGCGCTGTGTGGCAATCGGCGCACTCCATGCGGCCGTGCATTCTGCCCCTCAGGTGCAGAAGGTGGAACTGGTCTGCGGGGGGGCGGTCGGACAGCGCCTGGGAGAGATTTTTCTGTTTCCACCTTTCAGCCGACAGCCCTTTCCACGTCCATTCGCCGCCGACAACAGGGTATCCGGTCTCGCCGCCGTGCGGCTCGCCGAGCCGCGTGCCCGCCCTCGGTCCCTCTTTGATTATGTAATCGTCATTGTGACACTTCGAGCAGAGCAACGCGCTCCTGAGACCGAACTCGGATTTCTGGCCCAGGTGTTCGCTATGACACGCGATGCATCCGACCCCTGCTCTATTATGCGCGTCGAAGACAGAGGCTTCGAATCCCGCAGCCGTCTGATTGGCTGCGGTAGTGTGGCAGGAGTTGCACTGCACCTGCATCTTCGCGGAAGTGCTGTGGCAATTCGAGCACGTACCCTCGTTCGAACGAACGGCTATATTGCGCGCGGAAACGAGGGGCGAAGTGTGTGCCGTAGAGAGTTCACCCGGCGAGTAGGCTTCATCGTATAGAAATGCAGCCATCACAGCGAGCGCCGCAACCAGCATTATCCCCCAGGTGAAATACGCCTTGCGCCAGGGTTTTACCAGATCGAGCGTCGGCCGCCAATTGAACTGTATCTTGCCGACCTTGCGATCTCTCTTTGGACGGAGCGGGGTCGTGGCATCCACCTTGCCCGCTTCCCTGAGTCTGAGCGCCCAGTAGGCTTCAAGCGCCTTCTGAGACATGGCAGGCATGAGTATGCTCAAATATCCTGTGCCCGACACTCTTTCTATCTTCCTGGAAGAGGCTTCCCGAACACCTGCCACAGGAGGGATATTGAAGAGAATCGTATGTTTCTGGCCGCTCCCTCTGGCCTGGCCTTCGAGGAGATCGACGGCTATCTTCATCTCGACGGTTATCGAGAAGGCATCTCCGAGATAATTCATTCGCAGGAGGTAAGGCCCTATCTGAACGAGATCGCCGTCGGCGAGAGGCGTCTTATCGACCAGTTCTCCGTTGAGCAATGTTCCGTTCGAGGTGGAGAGGTTGAAGAGCCAGAAGACGCCGCCGCTCTCCTTGACGCCTGCGTGAGTGCGTGAAACGGCGCGGTGATTGAGCACGAGGTCGTTGCCTATGAGTCGGCCTATGGTCAGGCTTTCTTTCTCGACCAACACATCGTCGACCTGATCCACCTTGTCTTTTCTTTTAATGATGAACCTGCTCTTAGGGCCCATAATTCACACTCTGCACAAGTTTCTTATCAGGAAAGACCGCCCGCAAACCCCGGCCCGCATGCAACGCGGCATGCTGGAAAGTGAATAAACTGTGATAAGAATAAGCACGGGCACCGGGAAAGTAAAGGCTGCATGGTGCAAAATACAAACAGGCCACAGAATCACACGGAAACACACAGAAGGATATATTTCTGCGACTTGTGCTAGTTGATCTGGAAACAACCAAACCAGAGAGTAAAACGGAGTTCAGAGTACCGCCTTTAGGTGGAAGGGGATGAAGCGACCAGGCTATTGCGGCCGAAGCCGGTACTCTAAACACTCTCTTCCTGCTTCCCTATTCATCTGCAAGTTCCAAATAGCACAAGATGTATTTCTGTGTATTTCTGTGTGATTCTGTGGCCGCTTTCAATGGCGCGGCTTCACCTCGAAGGTGCCTGAAACTATTTCGTTCAACTTCTGAGTGAACTGAGAGCGGGGCAATACGAGGTCGCAACCGGCCTCTTCGGCCGCCCGTTTGAGGGCCACTTGAACGTGCGAGACAAAGCCCAGAATCGGAACCCCGCTCAGTTCGGGCCGCGACCGGCAGAACTCTATCGCCTGAAGCGGATCCATGCGGTCTGAGTTCAGATCGACGATCAAAAAGGCCGGCGGGTCGGCCGTCATTTCCCGCTCCAGTTGTTCGAGCGACTTTATGCGCTCGACGCGCCGCCCGGCAGTCTCAGCCGCGCCGAGTATCTTCGAGGCGAAAAACATGTCATCGACTACAAGGCAGATTCTATCGCTCTTTTGGTGCTCAACGTCTTTCGGCATCAATGGTACACTCACATGTCATCGACTAAAAGGAGAATCCTATCGCTCTTTTGGTGCTCAACGCCTTTCGGCATCAATGGCGCTCTCACCCTCAAGCCCCGCGCCGCGCATATCACCGGGCCATCTCGTTATTCGAAAACAGCGAGGGCGGCGGGCCGGGTGGAGCGGGCGGGAAGGCCGCCGTTTCGGTATCGAACAGTTGCTTTACGCTTGGCCTCCCCAGAACCAGAAATGTAAAGACCCCGAGAAGTGTGCCATAAGGCATGCTCAGACACGTTATTGCTGCGGCCACAAAGCACAGGGTTCGAGAGCGCCTTTGCCCCAGTGCTCGCGCTGTAAGTAGTTTGAGGATTGCAAGCGCGGCTAGAATAACAAAGATCACGATGCCCACGACGACGAAGATCGAGCCCAGGAGAGCCGGGTCGGGGTCGCCCGGTCGTCTGGAAACCGATGGGCCTGCCGCTACAATAAAGATGCCTACTATTACGTAAATGAGCGGAAAGAAGGCAAAGAATAAGCTCGTCCATCCGTCTACCAGATAACCTATGCGAAGAAGTCTGAGGTGCTCTTCGTCAAGAATTTTTTGTTTCTCCGAATAATCCATGCGTCGCCTCCGACTGACTACATGATTTAACATCGCGCGAGCGCCCGTTCATGATCTCGCAGCATTCAGGCTACTCTGCCTGACATGCGCTGCCACGCCAAGTATAGCGAATCAAAGTAATGGATGAAACTACTGACGCAGAAGAACCCCATTTTCAGGCACGCGATCCAGAAGGTCGGCTCTCGGCGGTTCCGCGCCTTCGGCTTCGTAGATTATCATAGTTTCGTTGGAGTAAAACGAGCGATTGCCAGTGCCGAACGATCCGATTGCCTTCGGCCTTGCAGTCGTATCGAACATCGCCGGCATGCCCTCTATAGATAGCGGCTCCGAAGCAAACAGGTATCCGCCTTTTTCTCCCGATGCGAGCGACCAATCGATCAAACCCTCCGCGGCAAGCGTGCGGAGGTCTGCAAACTTTCCCCTCCCTTTTGTGACCGAATACTGGAGTTGCGCGCCTCCTATGTTCTTTATCTCTTGAAGCGCGGCCACTTCGCGCGCTGTCTGCGCCGAACGAAGCAGGTTGGGTATGGCTACGGCCGCGATGATGCCCGCCAAAAAAGCAAAAAGAATCGAAAAGCCGCTTGTAGCGATTCCAGCCATCGCAATCCCTCGGCCTCCATACTGCGACGGGTCGCGCTTGTTCTTTTTCAGCGCGACAAGGCCGAGCACGAGACCTGTGATCGCCCCGACCATCAGCAGTCCGAAGGTCGGAATGCTGAGGATGCCGATTACCAGAGAGGCTATGGCCATACCTTTGCGCGGAGCGGCCGGTGGATTTATTTTCTGTTCCATAGATCGATCTCCGTAGGTCTTTGACAAGCGAAGCGAATTTCAGTCGAGCGGCGCCGATCAGCCCCTTGCTGATTCTTCTACTGCAAACGGGAGATCATCTTTTCAAAAGTCTCTTTTATATAGATCAATCGTTGCCTGATATATTTTCCCTCAGCCTCATCAACACCGCTTCCATCGGCCCGTTTGCTCTTCTCCTCTTGCGTGCGTTTGAGATCGCCCAATGGAGATAGAGCCATATTCCTCGCCTCGTAGAGACCTCCCTTCAATCTCTCGTACAAAGGGCTCAATTGCTCATCGGCGAAATGCGGAAACATAGTCTTCAACAATAAGAGTGCGGAGGGTTTGTCTATGGCTTCCGGGATTTGCCACAAATCCGCTTCCAGTTTGTAAAAGGCTTTTTCCATTTCATCGTCCGAAGCCGAGAGTGCTTGTTCGATCATTCGCAGCACATGCGGCGCTTGCAGGCGCACGCCTTCCCGCTCGGCCGAAAAATCTGTAGCTATCTTCCGGTCGCCCTCGAAGGTGCCATCATCGAAGATCACAGCCAGGATAGTAAGGCCATCTTTTTCGATACTTGAGCAGGTCAAATACAAATCAGGAAAACTTTCTCCTGCCGGAATCAAAGCGCCCCCCGTCCCCGCATACGCCGCCCTGCTGCCGAGACCGCTTCTCCCGGAAGAGATATAATAAGCGATGATGTTTTTGTCCGAGACGTTCTTCAAAGTCAGTCGGCAGTGATCAAACGACTTCTCGATGCTGACGACTTCAAGGGACGAGGTGTTGTTTACGACCCGGAAGTCTTCTCCCGGACGAAGGGTGACGGGCCTGGAACTGATGATCTTCAACTCGAAAGGCTCGATGCCGTACTGCCACAACTCGGACGGAATGACCGGTCGGCCTTCTGAGACGAGATAGGTGCCGACGATTCGGTCCTTCTTATCTTTCCACCATTCCTGATTCGAAAGATCGTTGTATATGAGGGAAAGCTTCACTCTGACGAATCGGCCTTCCTTCTGCGCCCAGACATCTATGGCGGTAAAGTCCCCTGCGGCTGAAGGGTCAGTGACAGTAAGCGAGCGGCGGAGGATAAGCTGCATTCCTCCTCCGGACATGCGGCGTGCGCCTGTGGGTAAGCCGATTTCCAGAGCCATGTCGGGCAGCGGCGGCAGACGATCTTGATCGAAAGTTGAGCCAGGAGGCGCGAGCCATATCGAGATCGGAATCAGGAGAATCGAGAAGACAGCGAAGCGCCAATACTTCGGTGTGAAGCGTTCTTTAAAGATCATGGCAAATCTCCTTTTTTATCAAGCAGACTGATGCCTGTAGTTCGTATCAGTTGCCCCGCCTGTTTTGCAGACGCCTTCACGAGCCTGACCGCCTCAGCGAGACCTGCTTTCAGGATTGGGTCTTCTCCGGCGCTGAACGGGGCGGCCCGCTCGACAAACACGTCCGGCTCCACCGGCTTGAATTCGAGAAGGTCTGTATAGGGTCCGAACTTAATCATAGGAAACATAAGGACCGTTTCATGGCCGACATCGGCGAACGAGGCGGGGATGACGGCCCCGGCAGTCCGCTCGCCGACCACTCTCGCAAGCCCTCTCTTTTTCATCTCGTAAGCCAGCACGTCTTTCGCGCTCCTCGATTGCCTGTCGACGAGCGCGACTACGGGGCGATGTCTCTCGGAGTTCTCGGCGCGCAGCAGGTCGATTATTTGTGAGATGGCCATACCGTTTCCGCCCCTTCCGCGCAGGTCGATCATAACCGCGTCACAGTCTTTGAACTCGCCTTCCAGCTTATCCTTCAAAAGTTCGGGCACGCCCATCAGATGAATATACCAGAAGTGCAAATACCCGACGGTGTGCCCCTCGTCCCTGTAAATCCGCGCGCTTGCTTTTGCTGCCTCGAATGCGGAGTAGTCTTCCGCAGGGACTCTGATGTTCATGAATTTGCCCCGACTGCGTTCGACTTTGATTTGTACGCGCGCGCCCCGTTCCGCTATGAGGTAATGGACCGGAGGGTCGCGGTCGTCCTTGATGTAAGCGTCGTCGGAACGCCAGTCGAGCCTTTGCGATTGCTTTACAGGCAGACCGTCTATCGATATAACGCGATCCCAGGCGAGCAGCCCGGCGCGCGCGGCGGGACCGCCCTCAAGGACGAAGAAGGCGTAGAACTCTCCCTTTATCGCGACAAGCTGAAACCCGAAGGTCGGATAAGGACGCCCCCTCAGATCATCGATGATGTAGCGGTGAGTCTGTTTCGACAGGAGGCCGAGATGTGACGCGGGGATTTGGCCGAGCATTTCGTGGACCGCGTCGCGCTGTTCGTTGAGCGTCTTTGCCTGTTTGGCTTTATCGGCATACTCGGAGACGAGTTTCGGCAATACCTCGGTTCTGAAACGTTTGTCGTAATACCTGGTTTGAAGGACTTTCGCCACATTTTCAAAAAGCGTGCCTTTCGTCTCCGTGACCACGAACGACGTTCCGAACCGTCGTTCGGGTCGAGAGGGCGCTCGATTCTGCGCCTGCAAGTTGGCGAATGCCGAGGCCGCTGTCTTCTGTTGAAACGATGAAGCCCGATCAGCAAAAGTCAGCAGCATCGAGGCGCACAGGACGCCTATCAGAGCAAGCCTCACAAAAGCGGTTCGTGCCTTCACTCTATTCCCCTTTCAACTCGTCAGCCATTTCGTGTTCCGATGAAGATCATTAACGTCGGGCTTTGCGGCGCGGTTCCAGAAAGACGGACGGCTCCATCTCCATCTTTAAGGCACGATCTTGATCGGCGTTCCATCCCGCACTGCTTGCCCTATCTCTTCTACCTCCGGGTTGGTCACGGCGATACAACCATTCGTCCAATCGAGCATTCGATGCAGCCTGCCGATCCAGCCCAGACCATCCCGCAAACCGTGAATCATTATATCGCCACCCGGAGATAAGCCCTTTGCGCGTGCCTGCTCCGTGTCTGATTTGTCCGGATATGAAATATGCAATGCCAGATGATAGCGACTGCCCGCATTGCGCCAGTCGATCTTATATTCTCCCTCCGGCGTCCGTTTATCTCCCTCTTGCTCTTTATCTCCGACGGGTTGTTTGCCGAGCGCGACGTGGTATTGTTTCAGCACCTTGCCCTCGCGCAGGAGCGTCAATCGGCGCGCGGATTTTTCGACCAGAACCTGATCCGCAACCGCGCCATCGGGCAACGGCTGCCCATGCCAGTTTATGTAGAGGAGAAACAATACCAGAAGAAGCAAAACCGATAATGCCGTGATGAGTTTCTTTGGCATAACTCGATTCATCGCAGACGCACAACGCTAGAGATAAGCAGTAACCTCGATCAAAACGATCTTTTTATTTTTTCAGCAGCCCCTGCGCTTCGAGCCAGTCGCCGAACCGCTCTATCCATCGGTCGGAAGGCAGGCTCTGTTTCCGCATGCCGAAGCCATGTCCGCCCTTCGAATAGATATGGATTTCAGAGGGCTTTTTCGCCGCCATCCACATCTTGTAAAGATTTATGCTGTCGGGCGCAAGACCGAGTTGATCGTCTGTGGCCGCTACGACAAACAAGGGCGGCGCATCTTTCGGCACAGCGGTTTCCTTCACTGCGCCCATGTAGGCATATACGGGCGCTACGAAATCGGGGCGATTTTCTGCCGCATAGTTCAAGGCGATCGAAGCCGTTACGGTTCCGCCTGCTGAAAAGCCCATGAGTCCTATGCGCGTCGGCGAAACGCCCAACTCGGTTGCGTGCTTGCGAACATAGCTAACGGCCGCAAACCCGTCTGCAACCGCGAGCGGTATTATGGCCCCACTGTCTTGAGCCATCTTCTGGCGATCTTTCTGCTACCTTTTTTGTACACAAATGTACACAAAAGTTCCTGTTTCATCGTCTCCGGCTTGCTCAATCCCGAAAGATTCAGTAGTGGTCAGAAACTCCACAGGCGTTTGGTCGACGTAGCCACTTCCGACCAGAAGGCTCAAGCCTTCCATTTCCAAATTCTTCGCTGCATTGTAATCCCTATCATGTGTCGTGTGGCAGTTTGGACATGTCCAGATTCTATCTGACAGACTCAATTCTTTATTTACATGCAAGCAGACATGACATCGCTTGCTTGATGGAAAGAACCTGTCTACTTTCTGGATTATGTTCCCAAACTCTTCCGATTTGTAAGAGAGTTGTTCCACTGCTATCCCTAT
>JAKEHD010000192.1 GCA_022615215.1 Blastocatellia bacterium | reverse complement strand
GCTGATAGCTGATAGCTGATAGCTGATAGCCGACTTGGAGGTCAGGTGAGCAGAAGACGAAGAACCGAGATCACAGTAGAAACGACCGAGATACTCGTGGTGAGAAAATCCGGCCGGGCGCGTCTGCTCTGGTGCGCCGAGTGCTGCCGACAGGTCGAGATGATAACGCCCGAGCAGGCGATGATTGTCGCCGGCACAAGCTCGCGCACGATATATCGCTCGGTGGAGGCCGGTCAAATTCACTACTCTGAAACGCCCGAAGGCTTCCTTTTCATCTGCCTGAACTCACTCACAGCATAGGAGTAAATCATGAAAATCAAATATCGAGCAACGGAAATATCGCCTTTCATTTTTAGCCGTCTCTTTTGCCGCGTCTCTCTGGTGATGGCCTTCGTCATCCTGTCGCTATCGTCGTCGGGCGTATCGCGCGCACATTCGATTTCGAGCCGCGAGCCTGAACGGATTCAGGATGGCGGACAGCAGAATGAATACATTTTATTGGAGGCGCGGACGCTTGAGCCGGGCACTGAGGTCGAGCGGCGGATGGCATCAGGCAAAACGCATTCATACAGTATTACGCTCGCCCGTGGCGATCTCCTGCGCGTCGTAGTCGATCAAAAAGAGATCGACGTCTTTGTCAGGCTTTTAGACGCCGACGGCAAGCAACTCGCTGAGGCGAGAAACTATCTGGATACGGCGCGGCCCGAACGGCTCTCGTTCGTAGCGGATGAGTACAACGCTTACAGGCTCGATGTGACCGCTCTTGGAGATGGAGAGTTCAGCGGGAGTTATATGTTGCGAATTGAGCCGTTGCGCCCTGCCATGAATGAAGCCCGCGCTCTGGTCGCCGCAGAGAGGTTATACGGGGAGGCGGAAAAGCTACACGCGCAAGGAAGGGCCGAATCGCTCCGAGAGGCGATCAGCAAGTATGAGCAGTCGCTCGCGCTCTGGCAGCAGGCCCGAGACCGGCAGGGCGAAGCCGATACGCTCAATTACCTTGCCGCTGCCAGGCGAGTGTTGGGCGAATCGGAAAAAGCGCTCGAACTCATTGCGCAGGCGCTCTCACTTTATCGCGCCATAGGGGATCGCCGAGGGGAGTCACAAACCCTGCGCGGCCTGGGCTTGATTCATCACCTGTCGGGCAACCTGCACAAGGCGCTCGAATACTATGAGCAGGCATTGCCGATCAGCAAAGAGTTGAAAGACAGATGGGAAGAAGCCGGCACACTCAACAACATCGGCGGAGTTTACTCCTACCTGGGAGAGCATCAGCAGGCGCTGGAGCATTACCTGTCGGCTCTGCTTTTGCACCGGGAATTAGGAAATAAACCTGGGGAGGCCGTCACGCTCAACAACATCGGCGAGATATACCGGACTCTCGGCGAACATCGAAGGGCGCTCGAATACCTGGAGAAATCGTTGCCGCTCCGTCGCGAAGTAAAAGACATACGCGGGGAAGGCGTCACACTCAACAACATCGCCATCGCTTATGCATCGCTGGGAGAGTACGAGAAGGCGCTCGATTGGAACGCTCAATCGCTCGCGCTGAGGCGCACTGCGGGAGACCGCTTGGGGGAAGCCTCCACGCTCAACAGCATAGGGTTCATCTACCACAAGCTCGGTGAGTACGACAGGGCTTTAGAGTTCTTCAACCGGGCGCTGGAACTGAGGCGAACGATTCGAGACCCCAGAGGAGAAGCCAACACTCTGCACCAGATCGGCGAGGTCTATTCTTCAAAGGGTGAGACGGAAAAGGCTCTTGAGTATTTCAATCAAGCGCTGCCCTTGAGCCGGGCCACGCAGGACCGTATCTTGGAATCGGCGGCTCTCTACAGTATGGCAAAGATAGATCGCGCACGCGGCAATTTCACCGATGCCCGCGCCCGTATCGAGGCATCGCTCGACCGTATAGAGTCATTGCGCTCAAGAGTCGCAGGCCAGGAGTTGCGTGAGACATTCTTCGCGTCCAAACAAGATCATTATGAAATGTACATAGACGTGCTGATGCAGTTTCACCGCCTGCGTCCGTCTGAGGCTTATGATGCAAGCGCCTTTGAAGCGAATGAGCGGGCGCGGGCGCGCACCCTGCTCGATATACTGACCGAAGCCCGAGCACATATAAGGCAGGGCGTAGACCTCGCCCTGCTCGAACGCGAACGCCTTCTGCAACAGCAACTCAATGCCAAAGAAGGTCTGCGAATGCGGATGGCCGGCCGCAGGAATTCCGAAAAACAGACCGAAGCCATAGAACGAGAGATTGAGAATTTGCTCAATCAATACAGAGAAGTCCGGTCGCAAATACGAGTTTCAAGCCCGCGCTATGCCGCGCTGATGGATCCTCAGCCGCTCACTCTTAAAGAGATTCAAGAGCAGGTGCTCGATGAAGATACTCTCTTGTTGCAATACTCGCTCGGAGAGGAAAGAAGCTATCTATGGGCCGTCACTCAGTCCGAAATAGCAAGTTACGCATTGCCTCCGCGCGCCCGCATAGAGGAAGCAGTGCGCCGCGTGTATGAGCTTCTTACGGCGCGCAACGAGCGCCCGCCCGCTGAATCGGCCGGGCGGAGGCAGTCGCGTCTGGCAAAATCGGATGACGAATATGCAGAAGCCGCCCGCCATTTGAGTCGGATGATTTTGGGACCGGTCAGTGAGCGGATGGGCAAAAAGCGCCTGATCATAGCAGGCGAAGGCGCTTTGCAATACATCCCCTTCGGGGCGCTTCCCACGCCAGGGGTCAGGATTCAGAGGAGCAGGGGAGCAGAGGAGCAGAGGAGCAGAGGAGCAGAGGAGCAGAGGAGCCGCAGGATAATAGAGGCAGTGGAGCCAGTCGCTTCGCACCCCCGCACCCCTGCACCCCTGCACCCCGGCATGTTTTCACCCCTGCATCTCCCCGACCCCCGACCGCTGATCGCAGATCACGAAATAATCAACCTTCCGTCGGCTTCGGCGCTGGCCTTGCTCAGGCGTGAATCAAATGAACGCCGACCGGCTCCAAAGCTCGTGGCCGTTTTGGCCGATCCCGTCTTTGGCGGCGATGACCCTCGCATCAATCCAGAGCGTTTGAGAGCGGTCGGCGACCTGAGAGAACGAAATCTTGCTTCAACCGGTCAACAGGTCGCGGTCTCGGAGATCAGTCGCCCGGCTGATGAATCGGGCGGCACGAAATTCAGGCGATTGCGATTCAGCCGACAGGAGGCCGACGCCATAGTGGCGCTGGTTCCCGGAGAGAAAAAGTTGAAGGCGGTCGATTTCGCTGCAAACCGGGCAACGGTCACAAGCTCCGACCTCGGCCAGTACCGCATTCTGCACTTCGCCACTCACGGTCTCCTAAACTCCGAGAATCCTGAACTATCAGGCATAGTTCTATCGCTCGTGGATGAACAGGGCCGGCCCCAGGACGGCTTTCTCAGGCTCCACGAAATATACAACCTCAGACTCAGCGCCGACCTTGTGGTGCTCAGCGCATGCCGGACGGCGCTCGGCAAAGAGATTCGCGGGGAAGGTATCGTGGGACTCGTGCGAGGGTTTATGTACGCGGGAGCGCCGCGAGTGGTGGCAAGCCTGTGGAATGTGGAAGACCGCGCGACGGCGGAGCTTATGAAGCGGTTCTACAGGGAGATGTTGAGCGAGCGGATGACACCGGCGGCGGCGCTGAGGGCGGCGCAGGTTTCAATGTGGAAAGAGAAGCGATGGGAGAAGCCTTACTACTGGGCGGGCTTCACCATGCAAGGCGAATGGAGATGAGCAGGGGAGCAGGGGAGCAAGGGAGCAGGGGAGCTACTCCTATTCACTTACTCATTTGCACCCAATCGTCTAATCACCCTTGCACCTCTGCACCTCTGCACCCCTGCTCCTCTGCGGCTTCGCATGAAATGTTTTTTCGAGTTTCAACAGATACATGAGGATAGGGATGTCAAGGTATGCGGTAAGCAGAACGGTTTCGGATTTTCGGCCCGACTTGGAGCTCCTCGACGTGGCAGACGCAGTTACTCAAAAGAAGACCTGGAGTTTGACCCGTGAAGCGTTCGACAAATTTCTCGATTGCCTGGACGGGGACAGGGAGCAGGCCGGGTGCCGGTACGAAAAGATTCGCTCGAAGCTCATAAGCTTTTTCGAATGGCGCGACTGCCCGTTTCCCGAAGACCACGCCGATGAAGCTATAAACCGGGTAGTGCGAAAGATCGACCAGGGAGAAGAGTTGCGCGACGCTTCCGAATATGTTTTCGGAGTGGCGCGGATGCTTTTGCTTGAGATTGCAAGGGCGCGCGAAAACGAAGCGAAGGCGCTCAACCTGCTGCCGGTCCCTCATGCTGAAGATGGGGACTCGGATGAATCGGAAAGCAGGGTAGAATGTCTGAGGCGCTGTCTCGAAGAGTTGCCGCCCGAAGGCCGCGAGTTGATAACCGCGTACTATCATGGAGAGCGGCGCTCGAAGATAGAGAACCGGAAACGACTGGCCGAAAGGCTTGGAATACCGCCCAACGCATTGAGGATAAGGGCGTGTCGATTGAGAGAGAGACTGGCCGGTTGCATGGATCGTTGCATGAAATCTTTGAAAGATGTGAAATGATTTCGATATTTCTGTCAGTAGTAAATGGGCGGGAGGTTGTGCAAAATGGAACTACAAAAGGAAGACGAAGGGTATTACTCTATCTCTTTTCCTCAAGCTGATGAAAAACTGATAGTCCGATACCTCCTGGGGGATATGAAAGAGGAGGAGCGGACCCGCGTTGAGGAGCGGTTCTTCGAGGATGATGAATTTTACGCTCAGATGACGGCGCTACAGGAAGAACTCATTGACGATTACGTGCATGGCGACCTGGCTGCGCGCGAGCGCGACCTATTCGAAAAGCATTTCCTCAGTTCACCTAAAAGGCGCGAAAGAGTGGAGTTTGCCGCTACGCTCGCCCGCGCATTGCCCGAACCGCAGCTTGAGGAAAAAAGTCTTCCTTTTGAAGAAGAACAGGCCGCGCCCGTCAAGGAATCTTTCTGGTGGCAATCTGCGCTCTTATTTCTTCGCCCGCAAAGACATGCTTTCGCTTTGGCTGGTTCAGTAGCAATGCTTCTGTTTTTGTCCGGCGTGATCTGGCTGGCGATTGAGAACCGGCGGCTGGGCGCACAACTTGAGCGGGCGCGCAATCAGCAGACCGAGCTTTCGAAGCGATCTGAGACGAAGCAAACGGAGTTCGAGCAAAAAGAAAGAGAACGCGAACAAGAGATCGCAAACCTCAGATCGCAAAGTGATGATCTGAATAAAAGACTTCAAGAAGAGAGAGGCAGGGTTGAGGAACTCGAACGACAGGCGGCCAGTGAATCCCGGTCGTCAAACAGTTTCGTCGCGTTCGCGCTTCTACCCGGACTGAGGGGGAGCGGCAATGAACCCGGCGACGAGCCTGAGAGGCTAGTCATTCCTCCCGAAACCAGTTCCGTCAGGCTGCAACTCGAACTACATAAGGAAGAAGATTATCGAAGCTATCGCGCGGAACTCAGGACGGCGGGCGGAAACCAGGTATGGAGCCAGGGCTTGCTTGAAGCCGCGCGAACCGGCGAAGCGCAAGTCGTACTCTTAACCATCCCGGCCCGCGCTCTCTCACTGGGCGAATATGAAGTGACACTTGCAGGAGTCGATGGCAAAGGCAATCGCGAGGTCGTCGGCTATTATTACTTCATCGCACTGAAAAGGTAGGTTCCCATCCATCTATAGGAAAAGGCGCGGAGAGAACAGCAATCCCTTCGCGCCCTTTTTCACTTCCCGTTTGCGCCGAATCGCGCGCTCAATCCATTTAAAACCTCGCCATTGATCGCATTCCGAATTCGAGAAAATTTTTTTGTGAAATGTTTTTCACCTTATCGTCAGTAGAGGGTGAAAGGATGATGAAGCAGGCCCTTGCCGCTTTGGCTTGGATAAGAGTCCCGCCTGGAGTCGGGCTTCTTATTCAAGCCGGTGAGGCAGAGAGGTAGAGATATTAACCATTGCTCGTTCGAGCGCGAACGAGGCGCAAAAAGATTTTAGATCAAGGAGAAAAATCATGAAGAGCATTTTCAGATCGAAGAGTATTGCAGGCACGATTGCAGCCGCCCTTTTCATTTTGTTCGGGACCATTACTCCGACGGCTTCCGCTCAGGGAAATCAAACGATAGGGCCGATCACGCTCAACGTCGGGAGTCGACTCAACTCCAGGGTGGAGTTTCCGTTCAATGTCACAGCCAACGGTCAAATCAGCGTGAGGATAGAGTGGAAGACGACGACCTTGCTGCCGAACGATCCGGATATAAGACTCCGCGCGCAGATCATCAAACCGGACGGATCAGTGGCCACAACTGCAGAAAGGACTGTGGTCAAGTATCAGTTCCGAACCGTTACCCTCAATCACACGACCCAGGAGGCTTCCTGCACCAGCGGGGTCTGGAGAGTGAGGATCACGAATAGAGAAACCACTAATCCGAACCGGATAACCGCATTAGCGAGGGTCCGCATCACCATGCCCTCTGCGACCCAGAACATAATAGGCAGACTAAATTCCAGGGTGAAGATCAGGTTGCTGGAAGGAAATACGGAAAACAGGACTTTCACTCTCTCTCAGCGGTCGCCCGGAACCCTCAGAGTAGAGGTCAAATTCAACACCGATCTGCTGGGCGGCGGCCCGCTCAATCCGAGACCGCTCCGCGTCAGGTTGAAGAGGCCGAACGGTTCGGTAGCCGTCTCAAGGCAAACCAATTCCGTGTTGAACTTCACCTACAGCGTCACTCAGGCGGATATAAACGGCGGCAACACGTGGACGCTTGAGTTCTTCAACCCGAACCCGCAGGGAATAGAAAATATCGAGGTGCAGAAACTCTCACACACTGTATGCCAGTAGTCAGGCGCAGTCATTAAGGCAACGCAGCGCTTCCTGATTGCGCCGCGTTGCCTCAAAGTTCCGAAAGCCATCAATCGCCCGTATTGCCGACTCGTAGTCGTAGACGAAACGTCCTGGTCAACTGGGGCGCGCAAAAACATAAGGAGGGGAAAATCCATGAAAGGCGTGCTCAAGAGAATCGCTATAACAACTTTGCTGACGGCGCTTGTGACGCTCGGTCTCGCAATAAAAGCCCCTGCTGACACGAGGATACTTGAAACCCGCTTTGCTCTGTCAGCCGATATACGAAGCGAATTCAGCACGCGGTTTAATACTCTGAGTCCCGGAAGGATTTTGATAGAAGGCACGTGGACGGCCGCAGGTGCCGGCTCCGTTTCTGTGGCTTTGAACCTCGTGCTGATCCGACCCGATGGGAGCGAAGCGGCTCGCAAAGGGGGACCGGCTCCGCTAAGGATAGAATACCGAGCGTCAGGCCAGGAGATAGATTCTTTTATAGGCAGAGGCCGAACCTCCTGGACCGTCAAGGTCATAAACAGCGCCGACGCAAGCCGTCGAGAGGTGGCGGGCAAGCTGCGAGTCACCGTTCCCGTATCGAGCCGCAAGCTTATCGATACGCAGTTCACCCTGCTCGGTTCGAGCAACGCTCAGGAGATACCTTTCCTCGTCCCTGCGCCCGGAAAGATAGTCGTGGAGGCGGATTGGTCGGCCGACCCGATGTCGGCCCCTGAGCCACAAAAATTGCCCCTGATGCTCAGTTTGATACATCCCGGCCAGGCGAGGACTTACGCGCGAAGGCAGGGCGCAAGCCCTCTCAGGATAGAGCATCGGGTGACAGATAGCGAACTCGATAAAGGAACCCGCTGGATAGTGAGAGTTCAAAACGACAATCAGGCGAAGATAAAAGGCAGGGTCAGAGTTACGTACACGCCGGGCCTTTAAGGCGAAGCCGGCCCGCCGACGAAAAAGCGGCAGGCACATTTTGATTAGCGAAAGGAGAACGCCATGAAACGCATTATGATTTTCACGCCCATATTGCTCGCTGCATTCATTTTGAACGCAGCCCATTCGATTCCGCGCGCCGCCGCGCTCGCTGAGGCTGACGTGTCGGCATCTCAGTTTTCTTCCGGGGGGTCATCAGGCTCATGCCCTGACCTGCCCGTGCAGGTTGTTCAACTAGATGTCGGGCCTGCGTCGCTTGCGCCCAAGTACGGCATAAAAGCCGCCTGGACCGCGAACGCGCCTCAGTGCTTCACTATAAGGCGGTTCATAGTAAAAGCGAATGTAACGTTCGCCAACGGCCAGACCAAAAGCATACAAAAGACGCTGCCCCCTTCTCAGACAAGCTTTCAGGGCGATGTGCCCGGCGCAGGCGCACTGCCGAGGCTTGCAGATGTCACAGTCACGGCGATAGCGACCGCCTCCGCATCGGGGAATGCGGCCTATCCGTCGGGCATAAGTATTTCCACGAATTGCCCTAAGATACCTGTGCATATCACGCATACCGCCTTCAACGGGCTTCAGTCAATTCCCAATCGTCCCGGCGATTATCACCCGAAGGTCAAAGTGGTATGGGATGTGAACGGGTTGCTTTCTTGCGTCACGGTCAAGGAGTTCAAACTGACCGTCCGTGTAGAGGCT
>JAKEHD010000191.1 GCA_022615215.1 Blastocatellia bacterium | reverse complement strand
TCTTTAGCAAGAAAGAAATCTTTAGCAAGAAAGAAATCTTTATGCGCGTCCCTTCGGCGGCGCTTCGAGCACGGCCATCAATCGGTCGGGGAAGTTCGTCATTATCGAGTCGACGCCGCGCGAGATGAGCCGCCGCATAAGTATTTTACTGTTCGCAGTCCAGGCGGAAACCTCAAGTCCCCGCTCGTGCAAACCTGCCACCGTGCGCCGCGTGGCGAGGCTGAAGTGCAGGCCCACTTCATCTACGGCCATGCTTTCGGCAGACCGCAAGATACTGCGCGCGGTTGCCAGTTGACGGCCCGCAGCCGGGTAGTTTGCAGATATGCGAATCTCAGGAACCGTCTCTTTCGCGCGCTTCAGTATCTCGTGATCGAATGAAAGCAGCGTGACCGATCTCTCCATGTGGAAATCTCTTATGAGTGAGACTGTCGCCGCGAGCAGCGATTCTCTGGTCGCGGGCTTGCTCTTCAATTCTATGTATACTCGCAAGAGACGGGTCTCGGCCAGGAGTGCGAGCGCTTCTTCAAGCGTAGGCACTCTCTCGCCCGCAAATGATCCGGCTTCACCCTCTGCCGCAATTCTGGCGCGCTCTGCCGCGAGGCGCGCTCTCGGCCTGATGGCGAGACGGCGCTCGAACCACCGGCCCGCGTCGAGATTGCCGAGTTGCCCGGCTGTGAAGGCAGCCACCCGGCCCGCGCTATTCGTAGTGCGATCTACGCGCGCGTCATGTATGACGACCGGGCGGTTGTCAGCCGAAAGCTGCACGTCCATCTCCACGCCGTCCGCGCCCATCGAGGCGGCGAGCCTGAATGCGGCAAGCGTGTTTTCGGGAGCTATCCCCGACGCGCCGCGATGCGCTATCACGAGCGGCCTGCGCTCGCCTTCTTCGACAGGACCGTTGTCTTGAGCCATAGCTATCAGAGAATAATAGAGTGCCGCAATGGGCCGTAGCAACTCCGCCGGGCAGGGGCAAGGTTTACGAAGCGATTGGTTATCTGGAAGAGACGCGAGCCTTCTCGGCGGCCTTTTCGGCCTTCTGACAGTCGGCGCATATACCGAATATGCGATGGCTGTGGTGGGCCGGCTTGAAGCGGTAATGTCGGGTGATCTCATCCTGGAGCCTTTCGATCTGTTCGTTGTAGAACTCGATCAAAGCCCCGCATTGCGTGCATATCAGGTGGTCGTGATGGGTATGCTTATAGTCGTTTTCATACAGCATGCGGCCGTCGTGGAACTCTGTCTCTCGCGCCAGACCGCATTCTTTCAATATCTTCAACGTGCGATAGACGGTCGTGAATCCGACCGATGGGTCTCTGGCCTTTACGAGAGAATAGAGGTCTTCGCTAGACACATGGCCTTCGGTATTGAGAAACACGTCGAGGATCAAATCGCGCTGAGTGGTCCGTTTCAATCGCTCGCGTTTGAGGTGTTCGTGAAATACTTTTATTTCTTCGCGTTCCATAAATCTCCAGCCCGGACTGCCACGATTATACACCGGTGAGCCGATCTCGCAAAACTTTAAGCGGCCTTATAAGGTAAGGTAAAAAGCCATTAAAGTAACATGCGCTGACGGTTTCCAATTAGGGCCGGGAGACAAAAAAGGCTTATCCGCCAAAGGGTTGAATGTATCGCAAGCCGGGTTGGGATCACACGGGCGAATCGGTTATAATGCCGGTCTGTCATATCTTTGCGGAGGAGAGAGAATGAAGCATAAAGCCATTATCAAGCGAAGCAAAACGTCCGCTGTTAAGCGAAGCAAAACGTTCGTTATCGGTTCAATCATAATCGCGCTGTGGGCCGCCCTGCCCGCGTTCGCTTTTCAGGATGGAGGGCGGCACTTCGGCGCGCTCTTCACCGATGCGAAGCTCGTTCTTCTGGCCGACGTTATATCGGGCGCAGCGATGTACAAGGACAAAGCCGTAAAGGTCGAGGGTGAAATCAGCGAAGTCTGCCAGAAGGAAGGGTGCTGGCTGGTTATGACCGACGGCGAGCGCACTATGCGCGTGAAGATGAAAGGGCACAGCTTCGCCGTGCCTAAAGACACGGCGGGCAAAAAGGTCGTCGTAGAGGGTATGGTCGAGACGCAAACCATCAGCGAAGAGATGGCCCGCCACTATGCGGAAGAGTCCAACAAGAAGATCGATCCTTCGACCATCAAAGGCCCTCAACAGGTCGTCACTATGATCGCCACGGGCGTTCGTATACCGTTTGAATAGTTGGAAGATCATGACTGACCTGAGTTATCGTTCGCCTAAGACGGAAGTGCGGGAGAGTCCGATTCACGGCAAAGGACTGTTCGCCAAACAGGCGATTGCGGCAGGAGAGGTTGTGGCTGTCAAGGGAGGCCATGTTCTAGCCACGAAGGAATGGACGACACTTGAGAAGTCGCTTGGACCGGCCGATATCCAGATTTCGGAAGACCTCTTCATCGCTCCTGTGCGAAAAGAGCAAAGAGAAGGAAGTATGCTTTATACGAACCATTCCTGTGATCCCAACATTGCGATTCAGGGACAGATCGTATTCGTTGCGATGAGGGATATTGCTCCTGGGGAAGAACTGACCCATGATTGGGCAACGACTGACGACCTTGACTATGAGATGCAGTGCAATTGCGGTGCTCCAAACTGCCGAGGCACCATCACGGGAAAGGATTGGATGAAGCGAGAACTCCAGGAGAGATATACTGCGCGCGGGATGAAATGACAATTTTGAGCGGAGATATATACTACGCGCGGGATAAAATGAACCTTTTTCAGCGCCGCAACCTATTTGGAGTG
>JAKEHD010000190.1 GCA_022615215.1 Blastocatellia bacterium | reverse complement strand
GCCCTTGCCATAGCACTCGTTCGCGGCATCGCGCGGCGCGAGTCGAGGACCGTAGGCAATTTCTGGGTCGATATGACGCGCGCCGTGCTTTACGTACTGTTGCCGCTCTCACTTGTCGGCGCGCTCTTTTTGGTCTCACAGGGAGTCATTCAAAACTTCAAGCCTTACACGCGCGCCGCGCTCGTCGAACCTCAGCAGGTCGAGACCGTCGCTGGTGACGGCACGACGACCATTGAAACTCACACAGAACAGGTGATCGCTCAAGGGCCGGCCGCTTCACAGATCATAATCAAACAACTCGGCACGAACGGCGGCGGGTTCTTCAATGTCAACTCGTCTCATCCTTATGAAAATCCGACGCCGCTCTCGAATTTTCTCGAAATGCTTGCCATCCTCGCCATCCCTTCGGCCCTCACCTACACACTCGGCCGAATGGTCGGGAATCAAAAACATGGCTGGGCCGTCTTTTCGGCGATGGCGATACTCTGGCTCGCAGGGGTTTTCGTCACTTACCACTACGAAGCGCGCGCGAGTCCCATCTTCGATCAATATGGCGTGACGCAAGCGGCGACCGAGATCGATGGCCTACAACAATCGGGCGGCAACATGGAAGGCAAGGAGGTGCGCTACGGCGTACTCAATTCCGTCGTGTGGGCCACAGCGACGACGGCGGCCTCGAACGGCTCGGTCAACTCCATGCACGATTCCTATACACCGCTCGGCGGAATGATGCTGCTGTTGAACATCCTTCTCGGAGAAGTCATCTTCGGCGGAGTAGGCGCGGGCCTGTATGGCATGCTCGTGATGGTGGTGCTCACGGTCTTCATCGCAGGGCTGATGGTCGGCCGGACGCCGGAATACCTCGGAAAGAAGATCGAGGCGAAAGAGGTGAAGATGGCCATGCTCTACGCGCTCATCTTCGCCCTTTCGATTCTGGTCCTGACGGCCTGGGCGAGCCTGATCGATGCAGGTCTCTCATCGCGCAACAACACGGGGCCGCACGGACTCTCGGAGATTCTCTACGCATACACTTCGGGCACGGGAAACAACGGCTCGGCCTTCGCGGGGCTGAACGCCAACACGCCCTGGTACAACACGACCATAGGGGTTTCGATTCTCATCGGGCGATACCTGATGATCATCCCTATGATGGCGATTGCCGGGAGCCTCGCCGCAAAGAAGACCGCGCCTCCGACGGCGGGCACATTTCCTGTACACACGCCTCTCTTCGTCGCGCTGTTGATCGGGGTGATACTTATAGTCGGGGCGCTAACATTCTTTCCCGTTCTGTCGCTCGGTCCCGTAGTCGAGCATTTCCTGATGAAATCGGGAGCATTGTTTTGATCGCGAAAAGTTCAGAGTCCCGCCTTCAGGCGGCGATCTTTTCAAGACGAGGAGCTTCGCCTGAAGGCAGACTACAAACGAAGGTTTTCCGAGGAGTTGTTCATGACGCTATGCGTCGCCCTGAAATCATGAAAACGGCTGCGCCGGATAAGAAAGAAATCTTTAAGTCCGACAATCTGCTAGATTGTCGCCCGCTTCGCTAATCGTGCGACCGGCAGCCCTCGACAAGCTGGCAACACGCTCGGACATTTCCCGAGGAGCCATTATGGCAGAGAAGACACAACAGAGACCCTTGTTCGATTCGCTGATAGTCAAGCGGGCGACGAAGGATGCTTTTCGCAAGCTCGACCCGCGCCGGACTGCGCGCAACCCTGTGATGTTCGTGGTCGAGGCAGGAAGCGCGCTGACAACGCTGCTTATCATTCGAGACATCGTCGTCGGCAATACCGCCGACCTGCTCTTCACCGTTCAGGTGACGCTCTGGCTATGGTTCACAGTCTTGTTTGCGAACTTCGCTGAAGCCATGGCCGAAGGGCGCGGCAAAGCTCAGGCCGATACGCTTCGAAAGGCAAAGACGGAGACGACCGCAAATCTCATAATCGAAAACCCGGAACACGGCGTGCAGGATATAAGAACCAAAATCATCCCTGCGCCCAAATTGCGCAAAGGCGACCTCGTACTCGTGCGAGCGGGCGAGTTCATCCCCGGCGACGGCGAAGTCATCGAAGGGGTCGCATCGGTGGACGAATCGGCCATCACGGGAGAGAGCGCGCCCGTCATACGCGAGTCGGGCGGCGACCGCTCTGCCGTCACGGGCGGCACCAAGGTCTTGTCGGATTGGATAAAAGTGCGCATCACGTCGAATCCCGGCGAGACTTTTCTCGACCGCATGATCGCGCTCGTCGAAGGCGCGGAGCGTCAGAAGACGCCGAACGAAATCGCATTGAATATACTGCTGGCCGGGCTGACGATAATCTTTCTGCTCGCCGTAGTCACATTGCCTTCTTACGCGCTCTACAGTACACGCGAGGCAGAGTCCGCAGGCGGGTTCGCTCCCGCGTCGCTGCCTTCGATCACAGTGCTCGTGGCGCTGCTCGTATGCCTTATCCCCACGACCATCGGCGGGCTGCTGTCGGCCATAGGCATCGCGGGAATGGACCGTCTTATTCAACATAACGTTCTGGCGATGTCGGGCCGCGCGGTGGAAGCGGCGGGCGATGTGAACACGCTCTTGCTCGATAAGACGGGCACAATCACGCTCGGCAATCGTCAGGCGACCGAGTTCATCCCCCTGCCCGGAATAGAAGAAAAAGAACTGGCCGATGCCGCGCAGCTTTCGAGCCTGTCGGATGAAACGCCCGAGGGGCGTTCCATAGTCGTGCTGGCGAAGAAGAAGTACGGTCTGCGAGGCCGTGATCTGGCTTCTCACAATGCGTGCTTCGTCCCCTTCTCCGCGCAGACGCGGATGTCCGGTATCGACCTTGACGGCCGCTTGATTCGCAAAGGCGCGCCGGATTCTATTCTCGACTTTGCCGCTTCTCAGGGAAACACAGTCCCATCGGAATTCAAGGATGTGGTGGAACGCATAGCGAGCGCCGGGGGGACTCCGCTGGCCGTAGCCGACCGCAGTCGCATACTCGGCGTCATCCACCTGAAAGACATAGTGAAGGGCGGCATGCGCGAGAGGTTCGATCACCTGCGAACGATGGGCATAAAGACAGTGATGATCACGGGCGATAACCCCCTGACCGCGGCCGCTATTGCGCGCGAAGCGGGCGTGGATGATTTCCTTGCCGAAGCCCGTCCACAGGACAAGATGGATTTGATCCGCCGCGAACAGGCACAGGGCAAGCTCGTCGCAATGACCGGCGATGGAACGAACGATGCGCCCGCTCTGGCTCAGGCCGATGTCGGCGTGGCGATGAATACGGGGACTATGGCCGCTAAAGAAGCGGGCAACATGGTCGATCTGGATTCGAACCCGACCAAGCTTATAGAGATAGTCGAGATCGGAAAACAACTGCTTATGACGCGCGGCGCTCTCACGACTTTTTCGATTGCGAACGACGTGGCGAAATACTTTGCCATCATCCCGGCCATCTTCTCAGGGCTTTATGCGCTCATCGGAGTGAAGGAAGGCCCGCTTGCGGCGCTCAACATCATGCAGCTTAGGACGCCTGAATCCGCGATTCTGTCTGCCGTGATATTCAACGCCCTGATAATAGTCGCGCTCGTCCCGCTCGCCCTGCGCGGCGTCAGGTATCGCCCTCTCGGGGCATCGGTCCTGCTCAGGCGCAATCTGCTCATCTACGGGCTTGGCGGACTCGTCGCGCCCTTTGTAGGGATCAAGCTCATAGACATGCTTGTACACCTGATCGGCCTGGCCTGATGGCATAAGGAGAATATCTAATGAACGCACTCAAACAATTCTATCCGGCAATCCGGTTGACAGTGATTCTCATGCTCCTGCTCGGAGTCGTATATCCGCTCGCGGTGACGGGCCTCGCGCAACTGCTCTTCAAGGAGAAAGCTCAGGGCAGCCTGATCGAAATAGACGGCCGGGTAAAAGGCTCGCGGCTCATAGGCCAGCCGTTTCGAGGAGCGGGATATTTTCATTCGCGGCCCTCGGCGGCAGGCGCGGGATACGACGCCGCCTCGTCAAGCGGCAGCAATCTGGGACCGACGAGCCGAAAGCTCTTTGAAGAAAGAGTGAAGCCGCTTGCTGACAGCTTGCGCGCCGAAAATCCCGGCTCGCCAATCCCTGTCGATATGGTCACGGCATCGGCATCGGGGCTTGACCCGCACATCACGCCCGCATCGGCCGCCTGGCAGATTCCGCGCGTTGCCCGCGAGCGCCGCCTGAGCGAAGATGAAGTAAAGCGGCTCGTGCGTGAGCATACCGAGAGCAGACAATGGGGCATAATGGGCGAGGCCCGCGTGAATGTGCTCGAACTGAACCTGGCACTGGATGCGGCCCGGCCTCAAGGGGCATCATCTCATTGATGTTTGATCGAATATGAACAGCCTGAAGAGAAAGCTCACGTTTAGCTACGGCCTGCTGATAGCCCTTATTCTGCTCGTGAGCGCCTGGGGCATCTATCATCTCGTGAAGCTTGGGCGGGCAATCGATGTAATACTCGTAAACAACTACAAGAGCATAAGCGCCACAGAAAACATGCAGGAGGCCCTCGCGCGTCAGGACTCGTCGGCTCTGCTCTTCATAGCCGGTCACACGGATGAAGCGCGGCAAGAGTTCGCTGCAAGCGATGAAATGTTTTCGCGCGAGTTTCAAATAACCGAGAACAATATAACCGAGTCGGGCGAAAATCAGATCATCGCGGATATAAAAGCAAGGTATTCCGACTATAGCCGCGACTTGAAACAGTTTCTTGATGCGGATGCAAATAAATCTTTTGCCGAACAGTCCGGGTACTACTTCGACCTTATGAAACCCGGCTTCCTCGCGCTCAAGAGCAGGCTCGACGACCTGTTGCGCTTGAATCAGCAGGCGATGCTTGCGGCCAACGAGAGGGCGATCTCTGAGTCCTGGCGGGCGGAAATCTCCGCCGGGGTGCTTGCCGCCATAGCTTTGGGATTCGCTCTCATCTTTGCCTGGCGCTTTACTGATTATATTTTCAAGCCGGTCTCGGTCCTCACTGAAAGGGCCAGGCGCATCGGCGAAGGAGATTTCGATCAGCACATAGACATCTCTACGAAGGACGAGATAGGGATACTTGCCTCCGAGTTCAATCGAATGGCGGCACGCCTTCGAGCCATGCGTCAGTCGGATTACTGGCGCATGCTTCTTGAGAGAAAAAAGTCCGACGCCGTGATAGATTCGATATACGAACCCGTGATCGTGACCGACGCTCAGGGTCGCATCACGAAGCTTAATCGCGCAGCGTCCGACCTGTTCGGCGAGCATGGCAATGGCGGCTCGAAAGACGACGATATTTCCCTCTCCGGCTTCAGCGCGGGCGAACGCATTTTGCGCGCGGTGCGCGATGCCGTGACTATGCAAAAGGCGGTCGCCGCAGAGGGCGAGGCCGGCCTTGTGCATAATCGGGCGGGCGGGGTCGAACGCAGCTTTCAACTGCGCACTACGCCCATGCGCGACTCCGATGGAAGGCTTATAGGAACCGTCACGGTGCTCGAAGATATTACCGCCATGCGAGCGGTAGACCAGCTCAAGACCGGATTCATATCGGTTGCATCGGCCAAACTGCGAGAGCCGCTCCGCTCGCTCAGACTCGCGCTGCATTCGGTCATAGAAGGATACACGGGCGCGTTGACTGCGCAGCAAACCGAGATGCTGATGGAAGCTCGCCAGAACGCCGAGCAACTCGACGAGATAATGAGCGACCTGCTGGAACTGGCCGAGATAGAATCAGGGGCGAGGCGCATCTCTGCCGAAGCCTTGCGCCCCGTCGATCTCGCGCGGGCGGCCCTCGACCGTTTCCAGGCTGCTGCGGAAAGCAAACACGTCAAGCTTGTAAACGATGTCTGGCCGGACCTGCCCCCTGTTGTTGCAGATCGCCAGGCTGTAAAGCGAATCTTCGATAACCTGTTATCGAATGCCATCCGCCACACCGAACGCGACGGGCAGGTGACCATTGGAGCGACAGAGATTTCCGGTCGCGTGATGTTCAGCGTCGATGACATGGGCGAGGGCATTCCCGAAGAGTACCTGCCGCGAATATTCGACCGCTTCATTCAAGTGAGCAGCCTTCGGGGCGGCGGCACGGGACTAGGGCTTGCACTTGTGAAACGGCTCGTCGAAGCTCAGGGCGGTCGAATCCGCGTCGAGAGCCGCGTGGGTGAAGGCACGACTTTCACCTTCACGCTTCCCACGGGCAGGGATCAGGGGGCGGCGGTGATGCGTGATGCGTGATTTGTCCGTTGTCCGTTGTCCGGCAGCGAGTACGCTTCCGTCCGTTGTTGCTTCGATCGAGGTGCAGAGAAGCGACTGACCACGTAAGAAAGAAATCTTTATGACCACTGACCACTGATAGCTGATAGCTGATAGCCGATGGCTGATAACGGACGCCGGACAAAAACGATGAATCGAGAAACCTATACACGCCCGGACGCAGAAGCCCTGCTTGCGAAGCTTAATGAATCCGAGCGGGCGAGGCTGCGCGTCTACATAGGCGCGGCCCCCGGCGTGGGCAAGACTTACCAGATGCTTGAGGATGCTCACCTGCTCCGCAAGCAGGGCTACGATGTGGTGGTCGGGTTTGTCGAAACCTACGGGCGTGAAGACACCGAAGCCTGTGTAGCAGACCTCTCTGTCATCCCCCGGCGCAAGACCCCTTATCGAAATGTGGTGCTCGAAGAGATGGACACGGACGCGATCATAGCCCGCAAGCCGGAAATATGTCTGGTCGATGAACTCGCGCATACGAACGTGCCGGGGTCGAAGAACAAAAAACGTTATGAAGATGTGCTCGACCTGCTTGACGCAGGGGTACACGTTATGACCGCAGTCAATATTCAACATCTCGAATCATTGAACGACGCGGTGGCGCTCTCTTCCGGCGTCCGCGTGCGCGAGACCGTGCCCGACAGTTTTCTAAAGCGAGCCGATGAAGTCGTGAACGTCGATGTAACGGTCGAGGAGCTTCGCTCGCGTCTCAGGATGGGGAAGATTTATAAACCCGAAAAGATCGAACAGGCCCTGACCAACTTCTTTCGCAAGGGGAACCTCTCGACGCTGCGCGAGCTTGCCCTGCGGTCTGTGGCGGAGGAAGTCAGCTCGAAAGCGGCTTTATATCGTGAGCGCGAAGGACTCGAACCTGCGGCGATACCTGAAAAAGTCATGGTATGTATGTCATCGAATCAGACGGCCAAACAACTCCTGCGCGCAGGCTCGCGCATAGCCGGACGTTTGGGCGCTGTGTGGTATGCGGTCTATGTGGAAACACCAAGAGAAAACTCTTCACGAATCGAACCCTATAACGCACGGCAGCTTGCCGATAATATAGCTCTGGCCGAAGAGCTTGGCGCTACGGTTGTGAGAGTCAAATCGAAGCGGGCGGCGGACGGATTGATCGAGTTCGCCCGGCGAGAAGGGATAACTCATGTAATATTCGGCCAACCGGCTCGCTCGCGATGGGATATTCTCCTGCACGGTTCGGTGCTCAACAGGTTCTTAACAGAGGTCAGGGGAGCCGCCGTTCAGATCATCCCCGCGGAAGAAAGAAATCTTTAGAAGCTATCAGCTATCAGCCGTCAGTTATCAGCTATCAGACTGATGGCTGACGACTGGCGGCTGATTCAGTAGCCCGACCGTGAGGGAGGGCTTGAGGCTGAGGGCTGATTTCAGGAATCCTGGCCCGCAGGGGTAGAATAAAAGCGCATGTTCATCTCCGAACGTCACAAGTGGATTAGATACGCCTGGCCTCTTGCGGCCGTGGCCCTTGTGACGGCCGTCTACAAGCTGCTGATAACGGGAGTCAATGCTACGACCGTAGCTTTGAGCTTTCTGCTCGTGGTTCTTGCGGCGGCCGTCTCGCAGGGGCTTGCGTCAGGCATAGTGGCATCCATAGCGGGGATGCTCTGTTTCAACTTTTTTTTCCTTCCGCCTTTCGGAACCTGGACCATAGACGACCCTCAGAACTGGGTAGCCCTGTTCGTATTCCTTGCGACTGCCGTAATCACGAGTCAGCTTTCTTCTGCCGCCCGCTCGCGCGCGCGCGATGCGGAAAGGCGTCGTGAAGAGGTATGGAAGCTCTACGAACTGAGCCGGGCCATAAACATCACGCCCGACTCTGAAACCGCCATTTCATCCATCGCCCGTCAGGTGGTGGAAGTATTCGGAATCAAGCATTGCGAGATACTGGTTCCCGGTGAAAACAAGGACTGGCAGCGGCTCGCTACGGCAGATGGATCGGGCCGACAAGCATCGCTTTCCGATTCGCCATATCAAATCGAGCAGGCTTTTCATACGGGAGAAATCTATCAGGGATCGGGATTCAGAAAGGACGAAGGCCGCAAGGCGAAGGATGAAAGTAGTTGCGAAAGGGGCGATTCATCCTTCATCCCTCATCCTTCATCCTTCATAACGGCCCCTGCATTTGTTTACGTTCCGCTGAAGGTGGGCATCAGGTCTATCGGAGTGATGATACTCGACAGGGCGACGCTTGAGGAAAAAGACAGAGTGAATACCCTTCGTCTTCCTTTCGAGCGCGGCACGATAGAGGCTCTGGCCGGCCTGGTCGCAATCGCGCTTGAGCGAGCGCGATTCTTAAAAGAGATGAGTCGCACCGAAGCCCTCCGGCAAAGCGACGGATTGAAATCCGCCATACTGGCATCGGTTTCGCACGACCTGCGCACCCCGCTCACATCGATTCGCGCCGCAGTCGATAATCTTCTTCAGAGCGAGCTTGATTGGGACAAGGCCGCGCTGCGCGAGTTTCACCTGATTATAAGCGAAGAAGTGGAGCGCCTGACGCGACTGGTCCAGAATCTTCTGGAGATGGCGCGCATCGAAGCGGGAGAACTGCGACTGGAAAAGGAGTGGTGCTCGGTATCTGAAATCTTCAGCAACGTGATGGACAGATGCTCCGGTGCAATCGGAAACCATCGCGTCAGCGTCGCGCATGATGAAGCCCTGCCGCTTGTAAAGCTCGACCCGAGGCTTGCAGCCGAAGCCCTCGCAAATCTCCTTGAGAACGCCGCGAAGTATTCGCCCGATGGCAGCGAGATTTTGCTGAACGCATCTGTGAATGAGGGTACACTGGTCATCAGCGTGACCGACGAAGGACCGGGCATCGCGCCCGATGAAATCGGCCGCATCTTCGACAAATTCTATCGCAGCGCCCGCTTCGCAGGTCAGCGCGGCGCGGGCACAGGGATGGGGCTGGCCATCGCGCGGGGCATAGTGGAAGCGCACGGCGGCAAGATAAGAGTCGAGAGCACGCCCGGCAAGGGCGCGACCTTCGCGTTTTCGATTCCCGTGGAATGTAAAGAAGTGGTGGAACCTGCGTGATGCGTGAGGGAAGCAGAGGAACAAGGGGGCGGGGGAGCAGGGGAGCAGGGGAGCGGGGGAGCGGGGGAGCATAAGCGATTGAGTGATAGAAGGCAACTGAGCGTGGGCCATTCCGGTCGGCGCTTTGAGCCTTCAGCAAGGGTGCGGAGGTGATTGGATGATTAGGCAATTAGGTAATTGGGTGATTGGGCGCAACCGGGCAAATAAGCAGAATAGCACCCCTGCACCCCTGCACCCCTGCTCCTGCGGCTCCCCTGCTCCCCTGCACAGAAAGCATCACGCATCAATTGATCTCTTATGACCGACCGCTCATCAGCTAAAAGACCCCTGATCCTCGTCGTCGATGACGAGCCGCAGATACTGCGCGTGATGCGCGCGAGTCTGCCTGCGCGCGGCTATGATGTAATGACGGCGGGCAGCGGCGAAGAGGCTCTCGATCGCGTGGCTAAAGAGATGCCCGATCTTATAATTCTCGATCTGGTAATGCCCGGAATGTCAGGGCTTGAGGTCTGTCGACAGGTGCGCCTGTTTGCCTCGATTCCCATCATAGTGCTTTCCGCCAAAGAGTCCGAAAGCGATAAGGTCATCGCCCTCGATTACGGCGCTGACGATTATGTGACGAAGCCTTTCGGCATGGAAGAGTTGCTTGCGCGAGTGCGCGCCGTGCTGAGGAGGTTGTCGATATCGGAGCCTGACAGCTCGCGGCTTACGGCCGGAGACGTGACGATTGAAATAGACGAACGGCGAGTCCTGATAGCCGATAGAGAAGTCAAGCTCACGCCCAAAGAGTTCGACGTGCTCAAATACCTTGTGAGCAACGCAGGCAAGGTTGTAACGCACAGGACGCTGCTTCAGGCTGTATGGGGCTGGCAATCTTCCGAACAGACCGAGTATCTGCGCGTCTTCATAAATCAGCTACGTCGCAAGATAGAGCCTGATCCTCAACATCCCCGCTACATCCTGACGGAACCCTGGGTGGGCTATCGTTTCATTTCGAATGGATAGAGGTGTTCGAATTTATCGGCTATCAAACTGATGATCGAACAGAATGAGGATGAACTAATCGGGACCGTGAGCGGGACCGCCCGGTCCCTGAAAAAGTTTTTCGCCGCAATCGCCGCACCTCTCATCGGGCAAGAGGTCGTCGACGAGCAGTATTCTGGCATTGAGTTGTTTCGATATGTCGACTATGGTTTCGGAAACCTCTTCCGGGTCTTCGAGTTCGTGGACCACTTCCCATACGTAAGTGAAAAACGGGTCTTCATCCTCGCCTTCGCGCGCGTAAGCCGCAAGCCGCAGTTCTTCGACCATATCGTCTTCTCCGTGACGCGAAACGTAGAGGAGCGGCTCGATTATCTCTCCCGACTGCACAGTTTCAAGCAAGCTCTGCATGGCGCGCTCGATCTCCAGCGATATGTCTATGGTCCTTTGAAGGTACAGCCCGCTTTCGGGCACTTCGTCGAGTTCTACGAATCTGGGCAATATGAAAACGTCGAGTTCAGGCCCTGCCAGATGCGAGGCCAGTTCTTCTTTTATGATGCGGGCAAGCTCGTCAAGTTCGCCCTCTTCTCTCTCCTCGAAGAGGCGCTCTTCGACCTCCATCTCTTTATCATCATAAACTCCCTCGCTCACCAGCACGGCTCCGCAAACGGCTCTCTGGAGGATGCTGATTTTATCGAGGTCCAGCCGCCCGGCGAACCCTGCGGCCTTTTTGTAATCGCGGGCCAGCGGCTGAAATCTCGTATCGGGGTCTTTGACGTGCGAAGCCAGAGAGAGCATATATCGTCTCGCGGCCGATTCGCGCCTCCATTCATAGTGGTCGACGCGATAAAGGCGATTATCGAGGAATACCGAATCCGTTCCGTCGAGGCCCAGTATTCGCCTGATGATCTTTTTCTTCGAAGCTCGTCTTATGGTCATGGGCAGGCGTGTGGGAAAATTATTTGCGTCTTCCATCAAAACGGGCACGGCAAAGATAAAAGCGAACGGAACCATGACGGACTGGGAACCTTCCTCGTCCGAAGGCTCGCGGCGGTCTGTCTCATGAAGGGCAGGCATATATAGCCGATAACCGGCTTCGTGAAGGGCGAATTCGAGGGCCGCATACGTTTTATCTTCAAACTCCTCTTCATCTATCAACTCATAGACCTGCCATTCGAACCCACGCTCCACCATCCACAGAACATCGTCGAAGAACCCGGAAGGCTCTGCCCCTCGATCGATCGATTTCGCCGCGCGGCGTATCCTCTCCATCACCCTTGAGGCAGGGTCTCGTGTGTTTCTATTTTTGCCCTTGCCCATAAAACCTCCCGGTGCCCGAATAAGTCCGACAACCCGCTGTCACAAGAAGTATACTGCGCGCGGCATGGAATGACAATATGAGTAGAGATACCAACTGCTTCAGCCCGCTGCGAGACACAGATTT
>JAKEHD010000022.1 GCA_022615215.1 Blastocatellia bacterium | reverse complement strand
GCCCTTCTGGGCGCCGCATGGGCGCTACTTAGCGCCGGCCACGGCATCCAAATCGGCCTCGGCTTTTTCGGGCTCGCAATGCTGCTCACGGCGGCGCACTCCAAATATGCGTTCCTCTCTGGAAAAACTCCCATTTTACCCCGCGCGCAGTATAACTCCCTATCACCGACCACTGACCACTAGCCACTGACCACCGACTATCTATTTGCGGCTGAGATTGACGCCGCCGTTCGTCGTGACGGCGCGCACGGTCGTGCCGCCTGAGCCGAGGTCCAAAGACAATTGTTTGTTTATGCGGCCCTGAACGGTTATGGGGAATCCGAGATTCATGCCGCCGTTTACGGTCCCTGTCTCAAGATGCGCCGAATAGTTTTCAGGTATCAGTATCTTGACGCCGCCATTAGTGGTAGACACGTCAAGTCCTTCGCCCTCCCAATAGCTGCCGTCGAGGTCCACAGTGAGGCCGCCGTTCGTCGTGTGGCCGCGCACGTTTCCGCCCAATCGCCTGAGCGAGACGCCGCCATTGAGCGCGCGAAACTCTATTCGCCCATTCACGTCTGAGATGCCAATCCCGCCGTTGTGCGTCTTGAGCGAGAGGTCCGAGCGGTATGGGACGAATATCTCATAGCTCACAGACCAGTGAAGATCCCGGTTCTGAGACGGCCCTTCGGCTATGATCTGGCCGCCGCCTGTTTGAATGCGAATCTGCCCGGCCACAGCCCGAGCATGATCGTGAGTTTCGGCCGCCGTCTGTACCCGCGCCCGCAGGAGCACATCTCCGCGATCCCCTCCCTTGATGCTTACGCCTCCGTTTTGATGGCCGTCGACGCTGATAGCGCCCCCTGCGCTCAAAGTCTGCTCTCTCATCTCGCAATAAGAGACGAGCCGGTCATTGCCCCAGTTATTGTCGCAATCGAGCTTGCGCTCCTTGTCTGAACGTTGAAAAGCCCCGACGGACACAGCCGCCATACAGAGTGCGGCGGCTATGACCATCGCGTATTTGAATGCTGATCTTCTCATCTTCGTAGTCCTCCTTTTCTGTCTTCGAAAATCTTTTGACATCGAATTCAAAACCGCCTGAACTCACGCAGGCTGCGAAAAGACTCACGCATGGCTCGCCTCATTTCGCGTTCCACTTCGCGCATAGCTCGCCTTGCTTCGCGTTCGACTCCTCTCACCTCGCGTTCTACTTCTCGCATAGCACGCGCGGCTTCACGCTCATTGTCGCGGTCGAAATCATCGCGGTCACGGTCGCCCGTATCGGGCAGGGTGTTTATGACGCTGCTCGGCGCGCGTCCGTCATTTGCGCGGCGAATCCTTATGCCCCCGTTGACGTTCTTCAACTTGACTCGCGCGCCGCCTCGCCCTAAAAGCCCTGACAGCGCCTCGCCTACATGTTTGCCCCGTTTCACCGGAAGACCTATATCGTTGCTGATGCTGCCATGCACGGTATCTGCCCTGAACTCGGCTTCCGCATCCGAAGCTATGGTCAAGTCCACCTGACCGTTTACCGAACTGAGCGAAACCGGACGCGACTCGTCCAGCGCGTCGAGCGAGGCTTCCAACAATCCGTTGATCGTAGAGAGTCTGAGTTCGCCCGTGAGTTGCTTCGCCGCAAGCCTGCCGTTTATACACGAAGCCTTCACTTCGCCCGTGAGGTTTTCGATTTCGAGGTCGCCGTTTATAAGCTCCACCGCGTCTATGCGCACGTTGCGCGGCACGGTCAGCGTGTATTCGACGCTCGGCGAATTGTTGTAGCGGCGCTCTATGTCATCGGTCCATGAGGTCGTTGATCTATCGTACTCGGTTCGTATACGGACGGAGTTGCCCGTAGAGTCCACGATTATCTTCGCATCGGCGAGGCGCTCCTGGTTGTAGGCCCATTTGACGGCCTCGACCTTGACCTCATCGCGGTCCCACGCCATTACGCGCGCTCCGCCGTTTATATTCTTGAGACTTATGCGCCCGCCCGAAGCGAGCGGATAGGTCTGGTTGAACTCTTCGCTCACGCTCCCGCGCGATTGAGCGAGCGCGTTGCCCGCAAAAGTCAGTAATGCGCTTATCGCTATAAGCGCCCCTCGCATGAATATTTTGCCGATCATATCTTCCTCCCGGTTAGACATAATTTTGTTGCCTGCGATTTACAGTTCGCGCCCTCATGCCGCCCGCGCTTCTTCTTCCACGACTCGGCCGTCGAAGAGGTGTATTCGCCGACCGGCCGCGCGAGCGTAGCGCGGGTCGTGCGTCACCATGCATATAGTCGCGCCTTCCCCGTGCAATTCTTCCAACAACTCCATCACCGCCTCGCCGTTTATGGAATCGAGATTGCCCGTAGGCTCATCGGCCAACAATATCGCGGGCCGACCTGCAATGGCGCGAGCCACCGCTATTCGCTGTTGCTGGCCGCCGGATAACTGCGAGGGCAGGTGCCTCGCTCGATGTGACATCCCGACTCTTTCGAGCGCGTCCTTTACCTGCTCGCGGCGCTCTGCCCCTTTCATCCCGCGATAGATCAACGGAAGCTCGACGTTCTCATAAACGGTCAGGTCGCCTATCAGGTTGAAACTCTGAAAGATGAAGCCGACCTCTCGATTGCGAATGCGCGACCTCTCGACGGCAGATAATCCCGCAACGGGTTTGCCGTCGAGAGAGTAATCGCCTTCGGTCGGAGCATCGAGCAGTCCGAGTATCGAAAGCAGAGTCGATTTGCCGCAGCCCGAAGGGCCTTCTATGGAAACGTATTCGCCCCTGTTTATATCGAGGTGAATGCCCGACAGGGCGTGTGTTTCGATTTCGTCGGTATAAAAAATTTTGGCGACTCCATCGAGCCTGAGCAGCGGTTGATCGAACGTCCTCATAACACACCTCTCCTGAAAGCGGCGGATAATTCAGCTATCAGCTTTCAGTCATCAGCTATCAGCTTTCAGTCATCAGCTATCAGCTTTCTGACGGCTGATGGCTGATGACTGATGGCCGTAAGTGACTATCCGGGCGAAAAAGTTTCAGTTGTCCGGTTATCGTCTACTTGAGAATATCCTCAAGGAACTTGATCGCTTCGGGGTCTTTGCTCTGGCCTATCCAGAAGACGGCCTGCCTCCTCAATTCTACCGAAGCATCGTTTTTGGCTATATCGATCAGCTTCGTCAACGCACATTTCTTGTTCAACTGGCCGAGCGAAGAGATCACCTTCTTCTTCACGACTTCGCTCTTTTCCTGGTCATAGATTTGAATCAGAAACTGGCAACTCTCCTCTCCCCCCTGTCGTCCGAGCCAGAAGATCGCATTGGCACGGGAATTCTCATCGCTATCGGAGCGGGCTATCTCGAAGAGCTTCGTGCGGGCGCGCGCACTCCTGCCGACCATCTGTGACAGCGAGAATATGACCTGCTTGCGAATGGTCTCGTTTGTGTCCGCGTCATAAATCGCTATCAACTCTTCGGCCGCCTGATCGTCGCCCCTCTGCCCCAGCCAGAAGATGGCCTCTTTGCGCAGAGCCACATCGGCGCTGGAGGAGCGAGCGACTTCCAACAGAAAAGCGCGGGCGCGCTCGCTGCGGTGTTGAGAAAATGCGAAGAGAGCTTGTTTGCGAACCGCCGCGTCCTGGTCCGAATCAAATATGCTCTTGAGTTCATCAAGGGCTTTTTCATCGCCTCGCTGACCGAGCCAGAAGATCGCCTCTTTGCGCACCTTAGGAGAGGTCGCACTGCGCGCCATTTCGCTCAGGAACTGGCTCGCGCGCTCGCCGCCGTGCTGTGATAGGGCAAACACGGCCGCCTTCGCAACCTCTTCGTCGCCTGAATCGGTGGCGAGTTCTTTCAACAAATCGAAAGCCTCTTCGCCGCTCGTCTGTCCCAACCAGAAGATCGCATTTTTGCGCATCTTCTGATCGGATGCGTTGCGCGCGATATCCATCAGTATGGCCTTGCCTTGACGGCTTGCGTGCTGGCCGAGCAGGGCGACGGCGTTTGCCTTGAATCGCGCGCTCGCTTTGTATTCGGGCTTGAGTATGTTGGCCACCATCTTTGCACAACTTTCGGGATTGCCCTGACAGAGACTTTGCAGAGCGTAAGTCTTGAGGCTTTCGTCCTGCTCATTTATCGCATCCTGGACGGACGCCTGGTCGCTGGTCCGTCCGGTTATTTCGATCAGCTTCGCTTTAGCGTCTTTCGTCCAGGGCGAATTCGGGTAGTCGGCTATCAAGCGACGGAGTTCGTCGGCCGCTTCGTTGTTTTTGCCCTGCTTGCCCAGGACATCGGCCAGATAAAAGAGCGCCGCGTCGACATTCCTGTCCTTCGGATAGTCCTTTATCAAGCTCTTCAATTTCCTCTCGGCGCTCTCCCACTTGCCTTCGTCGATCAAATCCCTGGCCGCATTGAAAGCGATCATCGCGGGGCTTGAAGAGTCGCCTTGAAGCAGGCGATTGAGCTGGTCAGAGCCGCTCGCGAGGCTCGTGCAAAACAGCAACAGGGCGATGAAGGCAGAGGTGAAGCCAAGTTTTATGCTGAGGCTCAGGCCCTTCCTTGTGTATTTATCTTCAACAGTATCAAGGTGAAACATAATTCCCTCCGAACGAATCATTTATTTACTGCGAGCGCCGACGCCGAATAGACTTGCAGTGTCGCCACTATCTCTCTCTTTTCGAGACGGTCCTTGATCGCGCGCACATCTTCGGGCGCGGGGACGAGGGGCAGATTGGCTATGTCGAGCAGATAAGGCTCAAGGCCCACGAGCAATTCTTCTACCGGAAGGTTGCCCTTCATCTCCGCGTCGCGCCTCAAGGTTACATTCTTATCGAGCAATTCTCTGGACCGCCGCTTCTCATAAGAAATGTCGAAGCCGGTGTCGCCCTCCGAATCGCGGATATTTCCGAACGAGCGCAAAAGCATTTGAGCGCGCTCGATGTGCCTCGCCGTCTCCACATCGAGAAAACCTGCATAAGCGATAGTATCTTGCGAAGCGTCTTCTATATCGATTTTCTCTTGCCGCTTCTTCTTACCCCCGAATCGTTTTACCGGCGGGCGAGACGGTTGATGGATCGCTATATTAGAATTGCCTGGATTGGCCTCCTTGTTCGGCTCCGGCTGCCTAACATTGTCAGGGGGTTTTTCCGTTTGCTTGAATTCCTTTTTTTCGGCCACGCCCTGATCCTTATGCGCGACATCATTCCGGCTCATCAAGAAGAAAGCGAGTCCCGCAAGGAGCATCAACAGGATTGCGGCTGCGACGGCGAGTCTGGGAAAAAACGGTTTGAATATTTCTTTCTTACTCTGCGCGGGCAACTCAGGCGCTTCGCCCTTATGACGATACCTGCTGAGGAGTCGTTCCATATCTTCAATTTCAGGGTCCGGTTCGCCTGAGCCGTCCCACAGATAATCGTCTTTCATGATCCCTCCATTCCGAGCCTTTCGCGCAGAAGCTTCATGCCTCGGTGAAGATTCACGCGAACCGAAGCGGGCGTAAGTCGCGTGCGCTCTGAAATCTCAGGCCCGGTCATTCCTTCAACGAGCCGCAGGATAAGGGTCTCTCGATATGCTTCGGGCAACTCTCTGATGGCCGCGAGCGCCCTTGCCGCCTCCACTTCCGCCTCCGACTGGTTTTCTAACGCAACATCTTCAGGCAGCGGCTCGGTCTTTTGCGTGCGCCGATGAAAGTCCATTGCGCGATTGCGCGCTATCATGGCCAGCCACCCGCCGAAGGCCGCATCTTCGCGGAGAGTATCGAGTTTTCTGAAGGCCATCAGAAAGACATCCTGAACCAGGTCGTCCACCTCTGACCAGGGAACCCTGGCCAGCAGTATCCCATGCACCATAGGCGCATAAAGATCGTAGAGCTTCGCGAACGCTTCCTGATCCCCCCGCCGCACGGCCTCGACCAACAAGGCGTTCGCTGAAGGTTCAGCAGCGCGTTCCTCGGCCATGGGTCGGGTCTGTCTTACCAATAGCGGTAGAGCCATCTCAATTTCGTACATCCCATTACCCTGTACGCCTCTAAAGACGCTTGTGAGCGAGAAGCGTTAACAGAGACTTTTCCACCGGGCAAAGATTTTCGTCTCAACCCTCAGATTCTAACAGGAAAAGGCTGTTTGCACATATTCGGCGATTATTGATATATTACGGCCATCAAGGTGAACGGTAGTGGAAGATTCTGAACACACATTGAAGCTGAATCTCGGCGAGATTTTCGAGACGAGTTCGAAGCGGCCTGTCCTTGTCATGTTGCAGGGCCAATCCATCGGCCTGACCGTTCAACTCGACAAAGACCAGACCGTCATCGGACGCGGTTCGATGGCCGATCTCGTAATAAGGGATGATATAGCTTCCCGTCTGCATGCTTCGATAATGCGACTCATCTCCGAAGACAAATGCGTCGAGTATTATGTAAATGATTTAGGATCGACCAACGGCACCTTCCTGAACGGCGCGCGAATCACCTCGAACCAGCTCCTTCAGGACGGCGACAAGATCAAGATAGGCAATCACCTGATGAAGTTCGCCATGCTCGATGAATTCGAAGCCGAGTTTCAGGAGCGGCTGCACCAGATGACCCAGCGCGACGAACTGACAGGGCTTAGATCGCGGCGCAGCCTCTTTGCCGACCTCGATCAAATGATCAAACGGGCGGCCACAGACCCCAGCCCGCAACCTGTATGCGTGTTGATGGCGGACCTGGACTTTTTCAAACGTGTAAACGACGGTCGGGGCCATCTCATCGGCAGCCATACGATTCGCAATGTCGGCCATATCATACGCGATGTTTTAGGGAGCACAGACACGGCGGCGCGCTACGGCGGCGAAGAGTTTCTGGCCTACGTGAAGGGCACACGCAAAGAAGGACTGAAGGTGGCCGAAGAGATCAGAAAGAAGATCGAGTCTCATCCTTTTCCGGCATCGACCATCGATAAATCTCAAACCATGCACATAACCATAAGTATAGGCATATCTGCATTCCCCGAAGACAGCAGATCGGCGCTCGACCTCGTGCAGAAAGCAGATCAATCGCTCTACAGGGCAAAGCTTGGGGGGCGCAATCGGACCTGCGTCTTCGACCCGGAACTCGACAAACCCGATTCATTCCATCAGCCGATAGACGCCTCAGCCATCATCTACGGTCCCGCTGACGCACAGTGATCAGCTATCAGCCGTCAGTCCTCAGCCATCAGTCTTCAGCCGTCAGCCATTAGGGCAAGTATTCAACCACAGATAACACAGTGGAAGGCAGGGCCTTCTACAAACACAGATAAAAATTTCTTTCTTCTATCTAT
>JAKEHD010000021.1 GCA_022615215.1 Blastocatellia bacterium | reverse complement strand
TATATTTGAGTCGTAAAACAATTCAGACGGAAGGGGAATCACAGGGTTGAGAATCAGACTTCTGCCGAGCCAGGCCGGGCGCGAGTCCCAGCTTCAGGCGTTGACCAGCTTCCTCATAAACGACCGGGTTTCAGTCGATGGGGGAAGCATAGGTTTCGCCCTGTCGCCCGAAGAGATGGGACAGGTCCGGCATGTCGTGGTGACGCACACGCACAGCGATCATCACGCCTCTTTGCCGATATTCGTGGCCGAAGCCTTTACGGCGCTCGACAGCCCTATAATCATTTACGGCCTTCCGGAGGTCGTCTCGGCTCTGCGGGAATTCATATTCAACGACCATATATGGCCGAACTTCGAAAAGATACCGCTCCTGAACGGCAAACCCTCTACCATCGAGTTTCAAACCTTAGAGCCGAGACGGACCATAGAAATCGCAGGCCTCAGGGTGACGCCTATACCTGTAAATCACCTGGTCCCGACGGTCGGCCTGATGGTCCAGGATGACGGAGCGTCGGTCATTTTTACTTCGGATACTTACGTGACCGATGAGATATGGGAGGTGGGCCGCGAGACCGAACAACTCAAAGCCGTGTTTGTCGATATATCCTTCCCGAACGAACTTGCCAAACTCGCCGCCGACTCGAAACACCTGACGCCTGAATTGCTCGTCGGCGAGCTTGAAAAGCTCAACAGGGAAGTGGAGGTCTATGCGGTCCACATCAAGCCCACCAATCGCGATCAGGTAATACGTGAGCTAAACCTGCTCGGAAACCCTCTGGTTTCGGTCGCGGAAATCGGCAGGGTATACGAGTGGTAAAGAGACGCTCGTCAGCTATCAGCTATCAGAACATGATCTGAAGACTGACGGCTGACGGCTGACGGCTGATTGATAACGATATGTCTTCAAAACTCATAGTAATAGATTCGGAAACGGGCAAGACCTTCGAGCACGAGTTGTTGGATCAGGAAGAGTGTATCGGACGCTCTATAGACCGCAACACCGTAGTGCTCGACGACAGCCAGGTCTCGCGCCAGCATGCGACGCTGCAACGGCTCGGCAGCACATATATGCTCATCGACCTCAACAGCGCCAACGGCACGCTGGTCAACGGCAAGCGCATCAAGGAACAAATCCTCAACGACGGCGACCTGATTTCGATCAGCAAATACAACATCACTTATAAGAAGCTGGGCACGGTCGCCGTCAAATTCGATAACCAGCGAATAGGCAACACCATCCTGATGCGCAACCCGGAACAGGTCGTCTCAAGCCTGCCGCAAATCGACAAGGCCGCTATATCGCACGCCGATCTCAGTTCCCAAGCGTTCCTTGATGACATAGAAGATCTGAGGAAAAAGGCGGAAACCCTTTCGCGCCTATACGAGTTGAACCAGATGTTGGGGTCTGTCTTCTCGCTCGAAGACATATTCAAGAAGGTGAGCGAAATGTTGTTTCGCCTGACGCCCGCCGACCGTTTCCTCGTCCTTGCCAAAGACCGCGACTCGGACAAGCTATCGCCTATTGCCACGGAGTTTCGAATGGGGAACGGCGGCCGAGGGGGGGCGGAAATCTCCATAAGCCGAACCGTGCTCGATAAGGTACTGGCCGAGCGGGTGTCGTTGCTCTCCTTCGACGCTCAGGGCGACGAGAGACTGGCGCAGGCCAAGTCGATCATAATGCAGGGTATACATTCGGTCATGTGCGCGCCCATGCTCGGCAAGAACGGCTTACTCGGAGTCATCTATGTAGACTGCCAGCAGGTGCTCAAAATGTTCAATGAGGACGATCTCGATCTGCTGAATGCGCTGGCCGCAGAGACCGCCATAGCCGTAGATAACGCGATAACTCACGATCAATTGCTGAGAGAAGCTCTCGCGCGCGCCACCTACGGCCGCTTCATGCCCAAGCACGTCGTGGATGCAATCCTTGCAAATCCCGATCAGATAAGCATGGGCGGCTCGAACGCCCTCGTCACGATGCTCTTTTCCGACGTTCGCGGGTTCACGAGCATGTCTGAAAACCTGCCGCCGGAAACCGTAGTCCAGATACTCAACGAATACTTCGCCGATATGTCTCCGATAGTCTTCCAGCATCAGGGCTTGCTCGACAAGTACATGGGTGATGGTTTGATGGCGCTGTTCGGCGTGCCTTACCAGGACGAGAACGCCGCCGTCAACGCGGTCGCTGCGGCCGTAGACATGCAGCGACGTATGACACATGTGAATGAGGATTTGAAATCGAGGGGGCTGTCGGAAATCGCCATCGGCATAGGCATAAATACCGGGACGGTCACGGTCGGCTACATCGGCTCTGAAGAGCGCACCGACTATACGGCGATAGGCGATGCGGTCAACCTGGCCGCGCGCCTGGAAAAAGAGGCGCAAGCCTGGCAGATAATCATAAGCCAGGCGACGCGCGAAGCCGTAAGCGACCGTTTCTCTGTGAAGCCGAAAGGCGAGGTGCATGTCAAAGGCAAGAAAGAGTCGGTGCGGATATACGAGGTTATATGGCAAGAGGCTTGATGTAGCGAGCGATGAAATGCGTGAGGGAAGCAGGGGAGCAGAGGAGCGGGGGAGCGGGGGAGCGGAGGAGCAGGGGAGACATAGAGGCAGTCAATCCAGAACCCGATCACCCCTGCACCCCTGCACCCCCGCACCCCTGCATCTTTTCACCCCTGCACAGAAAAAGCATCACGCATCACTGAGTTGTCACCGGTCTTTATCTTTTGTCTTGAGCACCACGGATTCTGCGGCCAGCATGATTTCTCTCAATTGATCGCCGGTCAAACCCTTTTCCGAGACCAGACTCAGTATCCTCAGCAGCATATCCCTGGACGACATCTCTTCAGGGGAAACCTTCTTTTGCGGCTCCTCGTCAGGCTCTTTCGCCTTATGAGCTTTCCATTTCTGAAGGTCGACGACGATAGCCGGTTGCTGAAAGCTGTAGGTGCGAGTCCTGGTCGGGCCGGTTTCATCTTCGCGCTCCGACACGGGCAGGCTTATTACGTTGCTCGCGCCGGGAGATTCGGGCGTAAAGGCTACGAGTGAGCGGGAGGCAGAGCGACTCTTCAGCGCCAGTTCTTCGCCCGTCTCGCGCCACTCAGGATAGGCAGGCGCGAACGGAGATGCGAGCACGATTCGTGAAGCGTTTTGAGCCTCCTCGATTCGCCCAACTTCGCTGAGTTCTACGGCGAGGCTGTTGAGATAATCATAATAGAGATGTGGATGAGATTTACCGACTGTGTGAACTAGCGGAAACATACTCTCCAAATCGGCGAGAGCGCCGCGATGGTCTCCATCTATGCTCTTGAGCACGGCGATTCCACGATGGGTTTGAAGCAAGGTCAAAGGGTCGTGACAACTCTTATCGCTCGCAGCGCGAAGGGCCTCGGAATAAAGCGGCCAGGCTGAACGACAGTCGCCGCTCCGCCAAAACATCGTGCCCATAGACATCATCGCTTTCGCTTTATATAGAAGCGGGGCCGACTCTGCTACGCCTTCAAGAAGCATCTGCGCTTCATCAACTCTTCCATGTCGTTTTACGCATAGCGCCTGATAGTAGCGTCCGATGTTCCGATATCGTTCGGGCAACGGCAGAGCGAGCAATGAATTGCTCGACTGCTCGACCGTATCCATCCTGCGGAAGGTGTAAGATTGTTCGGCAATAGCTACAAGCCCGTCGCCTATCTGGTTGAGAGATCGCTCAGTTATGACACTTTTAGTGAGGTTTAAGGCGATTTCCTGATAGAATCCCTCCTGCCCAACTGCTTTTTGCAGTTCGGCAAAACTCCAAGAGGAGGAGTTACCTGTGAGAAAAAGTTTGATGTTGGGGATCATCTTCGTTCTTGCCCTCCCTGTTTTGGGTTCACTCTTCAAGAGTGAAAACTCAGTTGACTCGACTCCGTTTGCCAGTGTTGCCTATGCCGGACATACAGGGCCCGGCGAATGGTGCGAATGCGGCTGTCCGGGATGCATTTGCGATCCCGAAGAACAGCCGATTTCTTGCCAGGGCAATATAGTATCCCAAGACAAAGGTTCCAAGGGAACTGATTCCACGGGTGATTTTTCAAAGAAGGTTTCCAAATCTCCCGGTTTCGACCCTGGATCGGGCGCGCTGCTTATGGCGCTCCTGTTTTTGATGTGGCGCAGAATGTGGTTCTGATCTCGGCATTCTGAGCGACACCGTCTTTTACTACGTCTCATTACCGCCACGCTGGCGGGTAAGTGGGGGTGTATCTTTTTCAGACCGGCCTATTGTATATCAAAACGACGGAAAAGTGTAATGAAAATATTTTTTTCTGCTGCGGGCGCGGTTCCATAGAATATTGATTTCGGTTGTCGGAGTAAACCTGATGAATCTCCATTCGATCTATAATCCGCTGTGTCTCTGCTTTAAGCCGGCATTTCCCATCTCTTCCAATCTAATATGCATCGCCATCAAACATCATTCTGCTTGATTCAAAAAAAGTTGGCATCTCTTTAACTGACCTCCCGCGAGCGAGCAGATTGTCACTCAAAAGGAAGGCGAAGGGTATAGAGTGATCTTTTTCCTGAAACTGAATTCTTATGGTTTATGGCTTTCGGCCCTATCCCTATAGTAAGTCCGTCCGCGTTCGAATCCGCGGCGGAAGGATTCCTCTCTGTAGAGATCGGGGTAACACGCCGTTAAATATTCAAAGGCTTCCGTATAAGACTTTCCGCGCGCATCGGGATGCAGGGCTGCCTCGAAGCCGCTCCGGTAAGCCGGTTCATCGGTTTTGAAATTCCGCTCCTGTGCCACGTATTCTTCTTCTTCGGCATCGCGCAGTCCGAGCCACCAGCCTTCGCGCGCCGAGTCAATGCTCTCGGCCCCGGATCGCTCCATCACTTTACGCGCTGCGCCGGCCTCGACGCTATCATCTGCGAAGACGATGATAACAGTGCGGCCGGACCTGAGCGCATCTTCATAAACGAAGAGTTCGTCTTTTGGCAGCCCTCCATCCATGTCTTCTTCCAGGGATCGGCCTACCAATACGCCGCCGATCGCGCCGCCTGCGCCCAGAAGGGCCGCGCCGAGAGCTCCTATTACCATTACAGGCCCGACGCCCGGCACAAACATCATGGCGGCAGCCGCGCCCAAGCCCATGCCGCCTGCGGCACCTAATGCTCCGCCCACGACTCCACCTATGGCTCCACCCATGCCGGGTTGTTCTGTTTCCGTAGTCGGAACAGCTTCAATCTCTTTTTTGGAAGCGCCGGGAGCCAAGAGGTTGATGTGGTTATTTGCGACACCCATCGATCTCAAATCTTCCATAGTGCGCCCTGCATCGGCGCGGCTGGTGAAGACCCCAGTAACGGTTTTCATACGAAATCTCCTTTCAAGTGGCTGGCGATCAGCGTGACGCCGGTAACTTACCCCTGATGCGGGTGCCATCAGTCTCGCTTCGATGTTTCCACATTTGAAAGAATGCAGAAATCATCTGCTGATGTTAGTGGCAACTCGCGTGCCAGAATAGGGGTCAGGGGCCGGGAGTCAGGGAATTCGCTTCGATGGAGTAGCGTCCTTCCGAACGTGAAGAGGTCGATAAGGCGGTTTGATAAAGAGAAGGCTGAAAAAGTTCAGTCCTGGATAGATGAAATCACGCCGAATAAGTGGGCTGCGGTTCGTGCCCGGCTTGCGTAAAGGTGCAGTCGAATAACGCGAACCTTTGCCTGGACGATCAGCGTTCATTCGAGTTATTCGCTCTTCGAAAAATTCGAGTGACTACTCCTCTTCCCTGACCGCTCCGAAGGAGCGGGAGGAGATTAGCCGGTGGTGACAACCACCGGACCTAGCACCGTATCGTTTTCGCGCCCTGGAGGGGCGCAGGACTGATCTCGCGCCCCCGCCGGGGCTTGGGTATTTGGTGAACCATCATTCCGGTGGTTGTCACCACCGGCTAATATCTTGCGACCCCTCCGGGGCCGCAAGATTCGAAGATTCGTTTTTCAAATACCTCATGTTTCAGATACTTCATGGCGGCTGAGGATTTACAAATTCGATTTAGTATCCGGCGGCCTGGCCGTCTTTGCGCGATTCCGACGCTCCGTAATAGACGCGGTTTACCGCATCGTACATTATGGCCTGATAGCCACCGTAGCCGCCCATGCCGTATCCTACACGGTGGCCCATCTTCATCAACTCGCGTATCGTCTCATAAGCAAATCCCGTCTCCAGACTCACCTCGCCGCCGTCTGTCATTCGCCCGCCCGTAGGCTCGGATGATCCTGCGTGGTCTATGCGCGGGGCGTCGCCCGCTTCCTGTAGGCCCATCCCGAAATCGATTATGTTCATCACTATCTGCACGTGGCCGAGAGGTTGAAACCCGCCGCCCATCACGCCGAAGCTCATGAAGGGCTTGCCGTCCTTAGTCACGAACGCCGGAATGATCGTGTGAAAGGGCCGCTTGTGCGGAGCATAAGTGTTGAACTGTCCCTCTTCGAGTGTGAACAACTCTCCGCGATCTTGCAGGATGAAGCCCAATCCGTCGGGCGTCATCCCCGAACCCATCCCACGATAGTTGCTCTGAATCAATGACACCATGTTGCCTTCCCTGTCGGCTACGGTCAGGTAAATGGTATCGCCTTCCTTGAGCGCGGGATTGCCCGCATCGTAGCGGCGGGCTGCGCGGGCGGGGTTTATCAGCTTGCGGCGCTCGTTTGCATAGTCTTTCGATACAAGCTCGCGCACGGGAATCTTGTTGAAATCCGGGTCGGCATAGAATCGCGCGCGGTCTTCGAAGGCGAGCTTCTTCGCCTCTACGAAATAATGTATGTGCTCCTTGCTGCCGAAGCCGAAGCTCTTTATGTCGTAGCCTTCGAGTAGGTTGAGCATCTGCAAAGCGGCTATGCCCTGACCGTTGGGCGGAATCTCCCACACGTCGTAGCCGCGATAGTTCGTAGAAACCGGCTCGACCCATTCGGATTTGTGATCGGCGAGGTCTTTGTAAGAGAGAAAGCCGCCGTTTCGTTTTATGTAAGCGTCTATCGCGCGCGCGATTTCGCCTTTGTAAAAAACGTCGCGCCCGCCGCGAGCTATCTTTTCGAGGGTGTCCGCGAGGCGAGGATTGCGGAATATCTCGCCCTTCCTCGGAGTCCTGCCCTCGACGGTCATGTATGTCTCTTTGAAGCCGGGAAATTTCTCAAGCGTGCGGGTGGCGACATTCATGTAATAGGCGATCAACTCGGAGACCGGAAAGCCTTCTCTCGCATACTGAATCGTAGGCGCGAGGACGGTCGTCATAGGCAGCTTGCCGAATTTCCGATGCAATTCGAACCATCCGTCGACGCATCCCGGAACAGAAACCGGCAGCGGCCCGTGCGAAGGGATGCGCTTGAGTCCCATCTTTTTGAAATGCTCAAGCGTGAGCGAATAAGGCGAGCGCCCGCTCGCGTTCAAGCCGTAAAGCCTTTCGGTCTTCGCATCCCATACTATGGCGAACAGATCCCCACCCATGCCGTTGCCTGTTGGTTCTACAAGGCCCAGCATCGCGTTCGCAGCGATGGCAGCGTCGACGGCCGAGCCGCCCTGCTTGAGTATGTCTAACGCAACCTGAGTTGCAAGAGGCTGGCTCGTTGCGGCCATTCCGTTTCGAGCTATGACTTCCGAGCGCGTTGCGAAATGCCTGCCCGTGATGCGGTCCTGAGAAAATACCATTCCCGGCGCGACCAGGGCGAGGAGCAATAATAGGGGAAGAGCATTCTTTTTGTAGCGCGCAAATTTCATAATCAAACCCTCCTGTTGTCAGTTTGGATTGATGATTAGGTTATCACAGGCCGCTGGTTTTACGTATAGTTTTGCGGTTCGGCTATCAGCCGTCAGGGCAAGTATTCAACCACAGATAACACAGATAACCGAAGAATTTATCTGAGAAATCTGTGTAATC
>JAKEHD010000020.1 GCA_022615215.1 Blastocatellia bacterium | reverse complement strand
CCGGAATTGTCGATCAGTTGTTTGCAAGCCTCTTCGAGATAGCCCACATCGAAATGAGCGAGCGCCCCCGCTTTGCCCGTCGCATTGCGCGCTCTCGAAGCAAGGCGCGAGTGGAGTTCCACAGCGACCTGCCGGTTCCCCGCAGCGTAGATCGAAGCCCTGCGCAATGTCTCCATTCGCACGATCACAGGCATATTCGAATCGAGGAGCGCGACGGTGTCTGCGACCAGACGATCGATCTTGTAATCCGTCCTTGTCGCGCGCCATCCACTGCCGCCCCACGGAAGCGATTTCGCATTGCCTATGTCGAGCGGGTGGCATATAAGCGGCGGTCCCGCCAGCGCCGTTTGATTGAATATCGCAATAAAGGTGAGAGCAACCAGAGAGTGTGAAAGAGTACGAACCGTTTTCCGAATCATCGTTTATTACCTCCTGCCGCACCGAGCGTGGTCGCTCGTCGTCAGCCGAAATGTCGAAGAGCGCCCATAAAGATTTCTCTCTTGATAAAGATTTCTTTCTTCTGCGGGCGCGCATACTTCGATTTGAAAACCATCGAGATGAGTTTCAGAGAATCGCTGCCGTCAACCGCTGCCGAGCTTTTCCCGATGCGCGCACTTCGACAAAGATTTCTTTCTTCTGCGCGACAGACGGTGACGGACGTCTCTTGAAATCCATCGTTTCCTGTGTTCAGGGATTAGACGGAGCAGGGACCGCGTTTCTTCCATGCTCTTCGCTTGCGGCGGACGGTTTATTCGGAAAGAGCCTGACCGCGCCCTACGCCGAGCGCGTCCGCGACCCGATTGATGTAGTTGAACCAGGATGCGATGAGCGTGATTTGCAGAATCCCTTTATCGTCGAAGCCGACGGCGCGCAATCGCTCATGGTAGGCGGGAGAGATGCGCGTTGCGTCTCTGGTCAACTGCACGACGTAGTCAATCATTACGCGCTCCTGTTCAGTGATGGGCGCTGTCTTGTAATCCTCTTGCAGCGCCTTGATGAAATCGTCATCAAGTGTGACTCGACGCAGAAACTCTGCGTGCGATTCGATTCAGTAAAAACAGTCGTTGGTCAATGAGACCATCGTGGCGATCATCTCGTGCTGCCGCCGTGAGAGCGGCAGATCCGGCGACATCAGCACGCCGAATGTTGCGAATGCGTGATAGAGGGCGTCGGGAATGAGGCTGTGCGATGCCACGATGCCGGAGGTCTCGCCGCCGGGAGCGGTTTCGAATGGCTCGCCGTATTCTTTCGGATAGAGCGCCCTCTCGCCTTCGACGGCGCGGCGCAATTCCTCGCTTCCCTCCGACGGCAGAATGGTTTCGATCCATGCCATAACGATCCCTTTCCAAACCTGCGAGAGTGGAATTAGATACGGGGTAAGACCAAAGATATAGAATTTATCGCCGACAGCTTATATTTGCAACGATGTAAAGCTCTCGGAAGGATTCGAATGCTTCCTCAGCTTTTCATTTCGACGAGTGCTTGGGCTTGAGGCTTTCGATGAAGCCCCGGTCTTTCGTTCCCTGGTGGCAAACTATGCAGGATTGCTGGCCCCGCTCTTCGAGGTCGCTCACCAGGGCATAAGTCAATCCGCGATCCGACCACGTCATTACCTTCAGGCCGTCGATGGAATCGTAATGAAAAGTCAGCCCTTTCGATACGATCTCCTCTCCGCCCGAAGGCCGCGACTTCGAGGCCGACGTTACCACGAGGCTGATGGGGCGCTGCTGCATCTGATAGGCCACGTAAGCGGCATAGTCGTTTTTGAAGCCCACGAGCCGCGCGCCCTCAATCCGGTATAATTTCTCCTGGCCCGATGCTTCCTGATAACCTGGCAACTCCAAACCGAATGGAACTTTGCCCGCGAACCAGCGAGAGATTTCGCCGGGCGAGTCTGTTACGATCTCAAGCGGAAGCTGGCCTTTCAGATAACGCTGATGCGTGTTCACGGCCATCAAGGCGAACTCGGAAGGCGGGTTGACCACTGGTCCCTTGCCGCGGGTCGCCATCCAGACGATCAGCAGGACGGCGAAGATGACGATTGCCATAAGCCCTATCGCAATCCGTCCGTAACCGGGTCGAAAGCGCGCGGCGCTGTTCTGCCAGAGGGACTTACTCACGCGGCGGCGCAATTCGGGCGGGGCGGTGTAGGACGGCGGCGCATCGCTCAACATAAGCTCGACCTTCGCGCGAAGCTCCGGCGGGGCCGTATGAAGAGGATGCGCTTCTCGCACGCTCTCCAGAAATCGCCGCTCGTCTTCAACCGCATCGCGGCAGGACCGACACCCGGCCAGATGCGCTTCGAAGCCTGCGAGTTCGCTGTCGCGCAATTCATCGTCAAGATAAAAAACCATCCGGTCGCGGATTTCGTCGCATTGGTTCATTTCAAATCTACCTGATCGTTTCTTGCAAAGCCTGATCTCTTCTCAGGCCGCTGCCGCATGCTTGCCAGCGAGGGCAGAGATACTTTTACGCTTCTTTCGCATGCATGGCCTGGGGCCGGGTCTCTGCCCGCCACTGGCCGAGCAATTGCCGGAGTTTTTCTCTCGCCCGTCCGATACGGCTCATCACGGTCCCGGCCGGGCATTGAAGTATGTCGGCAATCTGTTGATAGCTGAAGCCTTCGATGTCGCGAAGCACTATGACTTCGCGGTAAAGATGCGGAAGGCTCCCGATGGCGGCCTGCACGCTATCGCGCTCTATCTTCTTCATATAGATCGCGTGCGGATCGTCGGTCTTGCTGTCTACGCGCCACGCGCTCTCTCCTTCTTCCGCGTCGAGTTCCAAGAATTGCGGGCCGCTTCGCTCGTGGCGAAGTTGATTGAGCCACAGGTTGCGCATTATGGCGAAGAGCCAGCCCTTCAAATTGCTATCGGGCATCAGCCGCCCGAAAGCTCGAACGGCGCGCAAATAGGTCTCTTGCACGAGGTCTTCGGCCTCCGCGCGGTCGCGGGTCAAGGTCATAGCGAAACCGTAGAGCGCATCAAGGTGTTCGAGCGCCGCCTGACCGAACCCCGAACTGTTTATATCGGCCTTGCTCATATCCTGATTTTTCCCGCTTGTAACCGTCTCTTAGAATAACACATGACAGGCAGACTTATTCCTCTCGCCGCCTGATTTTTAGCAATCCTGGAATAAAAGGGCACGTTGGCGTGTTATTACCTGTGCAACCGTTTTATTTAACCCCGGTCTTGGGTTGAAAGAGGTTGTGTTGATTCCGGAGGATTTGAAAACAAACCCCCAATTACTGGCTGCTTGCAAGTTCTCTGGTACTGATCGACCCAAGACTCGGGTTATGTTGTTGCGAAAGAGCGAATTCGGTCAATCAACTGTTACAACTTACGAAGCCTGCATGGCGGAGCGACTGCTCGACCGGGCGTGTTCCGCTATTGCAGGCTTCAATTTCAGATTGAGTTAGCAAGCTTTCAGCCACAGGCGCTGGCGTCCGGCTGTATGAATGTAGTTGTTCGTTTGCAAGACTGGAAGGGTTGATATGAGAACCGGGAACAGACAGGTATTCGAAATACCCAAAGCGCAGCGGTTGCCTTATGCGAAGCTGGCGGCCTTCGCTGTGTTCGTTGCTGCGATAGCATCTATGATGCTCTCTGCCGGAAGGGGATCGGACGTTCGAGCAGCGCGACCGGCGGCCCAAAAGTTTCAGATGAAAATTCCTCTCGGATTGCCCGCCGACATCTGGGAACACCTTGTGCCGCCCGATAATCCCATGACCGCGGAAAAGGTGGCTCTCGGCGAGAAGCTCTACTTCGACAAGAGGCTTTCGGCGGATCGCTCGGTCAGTTGCGCCACATGCCACGACCCGGCGATGGCGCTCTCCGACGGTCAAATGGTCGGCATAGGAATCGAGCTTAAAAAGGGCGCGCGAAATTCGCCGACCGTCCTCAATGCCATGTTCAACGAATCGCAATTCTGGGACGGGCGCGCTCCTTCGCTCGAAGAGCAGGCCAAGCTGCCGCTCATCAATCCCATCGAGATGGGCATGAAAGACCACGCTGCGGTCGTAGCGCGAGTGCGCGAAGCCTCGGACTACAGGCCGCTTTTCGAAAAAGCATTCCCCGGCGAAGGCATAACGATAGAGACCATAGCCAAAGCCATTGCGGCCTTCGAGCGGACGCAGATTTCCGGTAACTCGCCTTTCGACCGCTTCATGGCGGGCGACCGGAACGCCATATCGGAGGCGGCGAAACGCGGATGGGACCTCTTCAACAACAAGGCTCGCTGCATAAGCTGTCATGCGTTCAATGCCTCTTTGCCCTTCTTCAGCGACTTCAAATTCCACAACATAGGCGTGGCGGCGAAGGATCAAAACTTCAGTGCGCTCGCGCGCCGCGCGCAGCAGATACTCGCTAACGACCCGGACGACGTAAACAAGATCGATGAGCTCGCGCTCTCGCAAGGGTTTTCCGAACTCGGTCGCTTCCTCGTAACGAAGCAGCCGAGAGATATAGGGGCGTTCAAGACCTCTATGCTGCGCGACATAGAATTGACCGCGCCCTATATGCACAACGGGTCCGAGAAGACCTTGCTCGACGTGGTGAAATTCTATGACAAAGGCGGAGAGATCAACCCTAACCTGGACGGCGGCATGCGCCCGCTCAAACTCACCGAAGGCGAGATGGACGATCTGGTCGAGTTTATGAAGGCGCTCACGAGCGACGACACGCGCCGCCGTGCGCAAAACACAAAACCGCAGACTCGCGCGCCGCTCATGAATAAATGACGCGGGCCGGGCAAGAAAGGAGCAGACCTCGAATGAATCCCTTGAAATGGATCAAGCGCCGGGAAGAGTATTTGCGCGAGCGCAAGCTCTGGATGGATGAACTTATGTCGGCAGGACGAGCCGAAGAGGGGCGGCGCAAATTCATGAAGATGGCGGCACAGGCTCTCGGCGTGGCGGCGGCAGGAAAAATCGTGCCGCATGCTTTCCAGCCGGTCGAGGTCGTGCAGGCAAGCAAGACTCAGGCAAGCATGATCGAGCCATTCACCTTCGCCTACATATCCGACTCGCACCTCTACGAGAAGACGCTCAACGAGAGGTTCGTCCGGCAACTTGAGCGCGCCGTAGCCGATGTCAATGCGCTCGACCCGCAGCCCGACTTCGTGCTCTACGGAGGCGACCTTGCGCAGCTCGGACAGCCGGGCGAACTGAGGCTCGGCCATCAGATACTGAAAGAGTTGAAAGCGCCCGTGCGCATGATGGTCGGCGAACACGACTGGTTTCTCGACATGGGCGATTTGTGGAAAGAGTTGTTCGGCCCGCCGAACTATTCGTTCGATCACAAGGGCATGCACTTCATCACCTTGATGAGCGTGAACGAGAAGGATTTCTGGACCGACAAGGGACTCACGCCCATGCAGCGCATGCAAATAGTCGCGGGGCTTGACGATGGCCGCCAGAGCCGGTTCGAGGTCGGCGATGAGGGGCGCGAATGGTTGAAGCGGGATCTGGCGCGCGTCCCGAGGACTACGCCCGTGGTCGTCTTCTCTCACTCGCCGCTTTACAAGTATTATCGCGACTGGAATTTCTGGACCGAAGACGCCGAGCAGGTGCAGGCGCTGCTCGGCGATCACGAGTCGGTCACGGTCATTCACGGCCACACTCATCAGGTGCTCACGCACCGCGTAGGGAAGATACATTTTCACGGGATGCTTTCGACCGCGTGGCCCTGGCCTTATGCGCCCGAAGGGTTGCCGCGCCTGACCGTGCAGATGAACCGACCCGACCCCTTCAATCAGACGGACGGTCTCGGCGATGGGACTCTGCGCGTGAAAAAGACGGGGCGCGTGGATAAGCACTACAACCTGTGGAACCGCAACCCTATGATCGTCTCGGAGCGGTATCTAACATCGAACGGCGCGGAGGATGTTCCTGCAAAGATCACTCTGCCGTCTTATTGAGGAAGTGATCAGTGGTCGGTGGTCAGTGGTCAGTGGTCAGTTCCGAAGCGTTACTGCCGGTCACCGATTATCTCGCCGCCGTCAGAACAAAAAAGGAGTGAAATAATGGCTAAGAAAAACTGGTTGAAGATGGGCGCGCTGATGGTGTTTGCGGTCTGCGGGATTTCTATGTATGAGGTAGCGCAAGCGCAGAAGCAGGATCCGAAGCACCCGCCCGTTGCAGGCGACGGCAGCCTCGTGGTGCAACTCTGCGATGGAAAGACCAATGTTACGGTGCCCGGCGTGGACCCGAACACACGCCTCACTAAAGAGCAGGCGCAGGCCGTATCAAGTGAGCTTATGAAGCTCTGGATGACCAAACAGGATCCGGCAGTCGCGGCCCGATGGATGAGCGAAGCGTCGCGCTCGGCGGCGGCCGAAGAAAAGAAACCTGAACCCGCTTCGGGGCAAACCGGCAATCAGGCGCAGGAGCAGGTGACTCCTGTAAGCCCGCGCGACTTTATGATATGGGACCGAGAAGTGGCCCGCGAGGTAGCATACGGCGATCAGATATTTCATGACGACAAGCTGATCGGAAGCACCAACGGAATCGCATGCGCCATGTGCCATCCGAATGCTTCGAACACGCACCCGGAGACCTATCCGAAATTCCAGGTGCAACTTCAAAAAGTCGCCCTGCTGCGCGACATGATCAACTGGTGCATAGAGCAGCCTACGCGCGGCAAACGCCTGGATGCGGATGATCCCAAAATGCGCGCGCTCGAAGCTTACATTCTGTCGCAGCGCAAAGGGGTGCCTATGGCGCCGGGCAAACACTGAAAGAGCCATCGGCTATCAGCTATCAGTCGTAACAGGAGGGCGCCTATAGTGCCGGGCAAACACTGAAAGGTGAACGCCTGAGAAAGTATTCTTTTCGAGAAAGTATTCTTTTCGAGAAAGTATTCTTTTCGAGAAAGTATTCT
>JAKEHD010000189.1 GCA_022615215.1 Blastocatellia bacterium | reverse complement strand
TAGGCGCGAGCTTGTGCCGCCGCCTAAGATAGTATTAGCCACAAGCAGCGGGAAGTAGTCCGCGTCCTGACGTGTGAGGGCGAGGTTGCCTATGCGGAAGTCAGCCTGTTCGGAGCCGGGTCGGTCGATCAAATAAATATGCCGCGCCTTTCTCTCAGGCATGGCGGGAAATTTTTTCTCGCCTGCCGGGGGCGCTTTCCATCCGCCAAAGACCGCGCGCACTTTCGCTTCCATCTTCTTCGAATCGAAATCGCCTGCGATGACCAGCACCGCACTCGAAGGCGTGTAACTGGCTTTGTAAAAACTCTCTATCTTCTTCCTGTCCATAGCGGCGATTGATTCGGGCGTGGGCGCGCTAATAGCATAAGGATGCGGGCCGTAGATTATACGGTTGAAGTGCTCGCTCACTAAAAATGCCGGGTCTTGTCGCTGAACGGTGAGCGATTGAATTCGATTCTCTTTGTAGAGCGATACTTCTTCTTCGGGAAAGGCAGGGCGGAGCGCAACGTCGCCTATCATGTCCATCATTCGCTCGGCGTTTTCCGAGACGACCGAGACGACGATTCTCGAATAGTCCTCGGTCGCAAACGAAGAGATCCTCCCGCCGAGCGTCTCGACCTCGCGCGCGAGTTGTTCGCTTGTGCGTGTGCCTGCGCCTTCGGTGAGCAGAGAGGCGACCGCTTCGGCAAGGCCCAACGATTCAGCCGGGTCAAGGGCGCTGCCGACCGGGATGCCGAGGTTTATAGTGACCATCGGACTCCTATGGTCTTCGATCATCACGAGGGTGAGACCGGTTTGGAGTTTTATTTCGCGGGCCGAGGGGAGCTTGAAAGGGCGGGCAGGGCCGGAGCGGGGCGGCTGCTTGCGCCAGCTTTCACCCTGCTTGCGGGGGACCGCTTTCTGAGCGAGCGCGGCAACGGGCAAACTCAGACAGGCGAAGATAAAAATGATTGCGAGTAATCTTCTGAACCGAAACTCTCTGCTCGATTTTTTCATCGATCGATCTCCGTAGTTGTGTACGTGATGCATGATGCTTTTTGCTGTCCGTTGTCCGGCAGTGAGTACGCTACCGTCCGTTGCATTTCTTTCAGGGCCGCGTCTTGTGAACGATGGACAACTGACAACGGACAAATGACGCATCACTCATTTCACTTGTCGGCTTCCGTGCTTTTTTGCGACGGCCGTATGTAGAGGACCGAGCGGTTTTCTTCTCCGAAGTATTTGCGCGCGGCCTCGCGTATCTGAGCGGGCGTGACCGCAAGATAACGGTCTATCTCGGTGTTGATGAGCGACGGTTCGCCATCGAACATGGTGAATTCGGCCAGAGCCATTGCGCGGCCGAGAGCCGTCTGAAGGCTTTCATACTCGCCGCCCTCTCCGCCGAGGAAGCGGTCGAGGCGGTACTGGTTCTTCACTTTGGTCAACTCTTCTTCGGTCACTCCGTCTTTCTTAACACGTTCAAGCTCGGCTTCGATTATGGCCTGCACGTCTTCGCCTGGCGCATCGGGTTTGTGAATCGAAAATACCGCGACCGCTCCCGGTCCTCGCCGTTGGTCGAGGAATCCCTGGACCTCTATCGATACGGCTTTTTCTTTGACTAGCTTCTGATAGAGCCGCGCGCTGCTTCCGTCGAAAAGCATGGATTTGAGCAGGACTATCGGATAAAAATCCGCCGAGCGGCGCGCGGGTATCTTCCACGCCATGGCGATTGCCGGAACCTGTGCGTGCGCATCCTCCGCTACGGCCTTTTGCCTGACAGCTTTCGCGGGTTCCGAAACGTCGACTTTAGGCGGCGCTTTTTGTCGCGGGATGGAGCCGAAGTATTTGCGCACGAGGGCTTCGGCTTGCTTGAGGTCTATGTCTCCGGCAATCGCGAGCACAGCGTTGTTCGGCGCGTAATAAGTGTCGAAGAACTCTTTCACATCCTTGATCGTGGCAGCGTCGAGGTCTTCCATAGAGCCGATGGTCGGATGAGCGTTTGCCCAGTTGTGATAGGTCATCTCATCCATTGCAACCAGAGCGGGCCAGTAAGGCTGATTGTCTATGCTGAGGCGCTTCTCCTCCTTGACGGCCTCCTGCTGGTTCTTGAGATTTTCGGGTGTGATCTCAAGTGAGCGCATACGGTCGGATTCGAGCCAGAGCGCGAGTTCGAGTTGATTCGACGGCAGGAACTGATAGTAGTTCGTAAAATCCGGGTGGGTCGAACCGTTCAGCACGCCGCCGTTATTTTCCACGTACTGGAAATGCTCGGCCTTCGAGACGTTCTCCGACCCCTGAAACATCATGTGCTCGAAGAGATGCGCGAAACCCGAACGCCCCTTGACCTCGTTGCGCGAGCCGACATCATAGTAGGCGGCCACTGCGACGACCGGCGCCGAGTGATCTTCCGAGAGCACGACGCGGAGACCGTTATCGAGTTGGAAGAGTTTGAAAGGGATGTTGAAGGATTGCGCCCGCGCCGTCGGCCAGTTGATGGCCGACGCAAGGGCGACCAATAAAGCGATGAGCAAACATTTTTTAGTATTCATCTGTTTAGCTTTCTACAGGCATACACAGCCCTGTGTAGTCTCAGGAATTTGCAGTACGGCGCTTACTGAACGAAGCCATCATCATTGCGACCTTGTCTATTTGTTTCAGCGTCTCTTCTTCATCGGGCCTATTTGACACTTTGAGCTATCATTGACTGAATAACCTTCTTTGTCTTTTCGGACATGAATATCTTTTGTAATTCTCCCATAAACTCTTTCTCCGATTTGACCCTGATCTTTTTTTCCCTTTCGTCCGAAGCTTGAGCATTCGACACCAGCACGATGATTTCCAATGGATACCACTGCGCAACATGATGTTCGACTCGGAATAATAGATATCTGTAAAAACCTAGAGCCGGTGCCACCAGATAAAACTGATGTTGCAAGAGTCTCTGAAAATCCGTCGTTTTCGTTTCCACCTGGGCTTCCACAATGTTTTGTGTTTTTTGACCCAGCAGCGAAGCTTGCTGTCTGAGAATGGCAACAGGTGTTAATTGATCGGCAGCAGATGCTATATCTTTGGGCCACAAATCGACGAGTTGGCTTCCCATTTTTAGCTCCTTTCAATTAGAGATTCAACTTAAATAGTACCGGAAGATGATCCGAAGCAACAGATGTATCAGGTAGTCCTCTTGGAGAAGGGTGTGATTAAAAGTGGGACTTGCCAGTCAGAAATTATACAGAGCCAGGAGCTTGAGCAG
>JAKEHD010000188.1 GCA_022615215.1 Blastocatellia bacterium | reverse complement strand
GGAAGCGTCGAGCGCCCTGGCTTCTGTTTGGTCAGTTTGACCCGGCCTCCCCAGGTCACATACGTACGGTACGTATTTAACGTACTTGACTTCGACAGCTTCCGTCCATAGGATTGCTACATACATACGGTACGTACGCACCAGGAGGGCCAACCGTAATGCTCCTCGACGTCGCAGCTCACGCCGGCAGCCACTCCATTCTCGGCCTTTCCAGAACGAAACAATGGCTCGTCACGCTCGCCGCCACCGCCGCCTCGACCCATGCGCTGGACGCGGTCGCCACGGCGGCGGGACTCCTCCTCGTCGGGACGACGCTCCTGCGTGGTCTCGACCATCCGGCCGTGCTCCTGTTTCTCGCTAGCACCTACGTCGTGTGGGGAGCGGGATTGTGGGTGAACCTCATGGCGAACTGGGCGCTGCTGGAGGACACCGGGACGAGCACCAACCTTCTGTCGAAGGCCGCGTTTGACCTGGTGAAGCTCAGGACAAGGAGCGTGCGCGCGCGGAGGATTGCATCTGCGGTCGGCTATGTCGGCACCGAGCTCGCGAAGGAGACGCCGTACTACGCCGGCGCCTTCGGTGCCGCCTTCTTCAGCGATTCCGTCTCCGCGAACGACGCGCTCATTTTCCTCGGGGGCGCGAACCTGGGCGCCGCCGCCTACGAGTACGGGCTCGCCCGCGCGGTACGAGCGTTCCTCGATCGAAGGGATGCCTCCGCGCAATCCCAACCGGCCCGTTGAGGAGGCGTTCCGGCGCGCCGCCTAGCCTCATCCGAACTTGCGCAAGTAATCCTCGGCGAGCGTGCAGGAGCCTTCGGTGTAGGGCACGCCCTGACTCTGGGCGAGCTCGGTCTCGGCGTGCGAGCCGATCCAGGCGACGAGGAGGAGGCGCCGCACCAGGATGAAGGTCGGGATCTCGACTTCCTCGGCTTGCGTGAGCGGGGCCGCGCGGCGATAGCCCGTGACCCAGGCCTCGACCCACTCCGGCACCTCCGGCCGGTGCTCGATGAAGCTCAAGGCCGCGCCGAGGTCGTAGAGATACCAGGAGAAGCCGCAATCGTCGAAGTCGATGACCCGCGTCGCCTCGCCCTCGACCAGCAGGTTCGCGAGCCGGAGGTCGGCGTGCACGAGGCCGTAGCGATCGCGCGATTTGCCGTAAGATTCGAGCCGGCGTTTGAGCGCGGCATCGAGCCGCGCAAGGAGTTTCGTGCGCGAAGGATCGAGGCCCATGCCGTCCCGCCAGCGGCCCCAGGTGGGCCGCGGTCCGAACATCGCCTCATAGTCCCAGCTGTGGCGGGTGAAGCCCGGCGGCAGGCGCCAGGTCTTCGCGTGCGCGTGCATGCGCGCCGTGATTTCGCCCAGCCGTGAGCTTTATGAATAGTTTCAATCCATGCCGCGCAGAGTATATCTTCACGCATCGTGGCGCACCAAAAACTGAGACTCACAGCGGGCGGAAGCCGATGGTATCTCTACTCAAAACTGTCATTTCATCCCGCGCGCAGTATACTCACTCATATCTGAGCGCCTCCATTGGATCAACGCGCGCCGCCCGTCGCGCCGGAACCCAGCAGGCTACGAGGGCGACGACAGAGAGCAGCAATGCGACCAGAGCAAAGGTCACAGGGTCAGACGCGCTCATCTCGAATAGAAGTCTCTTCATCAACCGTGTCAGAAAGTATGAGGCCGCCAGACCGATTACGACTCCTGCCACAGCCAGCTTCATGCCTTTCCATATCACAAGCCTCAGCACATCGCCCTGTTGCGCGCCCAATGCCATGCGAAGTCCTATCTCTCTCGTGCGCTCGGTGACCGAATAAGACATCACTCCATAAATTCCCACTATGGCAAGCAACAAGGCCAGAGATGCGAACGACCCGAGCAGAAGCAGGTTCAGGCGTTCGGGCGCTATGGATTCGGAGCGAATTTCCAAAAGCGTGCGAGTGTTGTAAATCGGCTGGCCCGGATCGATCGCCTGCACCTGCTTTCGCGCAGCGGCGACCACCTGTTCGGGTTCGATCGAAGATTTCAAAACCACGGTCATATCGTTCCCCGGTAATTGTAAAAATGGCATGTATCCCTGAACCCGGTTCGAATCCGTATTCAGACCATCCATCTTCACCCGACCGACTATGCCTATGACTTCTATGAAAGGGCCGGACGGGTCTCGGCCCGGCCGTATGTGTTTGCCTACGGCATCCTCGTCAGGCCAGTGGCGACGGGCGAACTCTTCATCGATCACTATCGAATTGAGCGCCTCCTCCTCTATCTGTTCCTCACTCATCCGGCTCAGGTCGCGCCCTCGAAGATGCTCTCTGTTATCCTGCTCTGTGAACCAGCGGCCCGCTTTGAGCGAAATATTCATCGTTCGAAAATAGTCCGGGCTGACCAGGCAGGCTTCCATCAGAGGGGCTTGCCCCGGCGGCGGCGGTTGGCCGTCGACCGTGAAAGAGGTTTGCCAACCATTGTTGCCGAGCGGCAGCCCCGAAGCGTATCCGGCTGACTGCACGCCGGGAATCGCCTGGATATTCTCTATCAATCGCTGATAGAAGGCTATGCGCTTTTCAGGCGTATCATATTGTTGATTCGGCAGCGAGATGTTGAAGGAAAGCACTCGCTCATACGAAAATCCGGGATCGACCTGAATCAGACTGTAGAAGCTTCGAATCAGCAACCCCGCTCCGACGAGCAGCACGAGCGTCAGCGCCACTTCCGTCACGATCAAACCGTTTCGCAACCAGTGACGGCTGCCGGTAGAACTTCGCCCTGCTTCCTTGAGCGTTTCGTGAACATCGGTGCGACTGGTTTGCAAAGCGGGAATAAGCCCGAAGACGAGACCCGTGAGTATCGAGAGAGCGATTGTGAACAAAAGAACACGGTTGTCTGTGGCGATTTCGTCGGCGCGCGGCAGACTGTCTGGATTGAGCTTCAAAAGAAGATCGACGCCCCATTGCGCCAGGAGAACTCCGAGTCCGCCGCCGAGCAATGCGAGCATCACGCTTTCAGTAAGCAACTGTCGAATGATACGCCAGCGACCCGCGCCCAGGGCGGTGCGAATAGCCATTTCGCGTTGTCGCGTCGCGGCTCGGGCCAGCAACAGGTTGGCCACATTCGCGCATGCTATCAAAAGAACGAAGCCGACCGCCCCCAACAACATCCACAATGCCGGGCCAACATCGCCGACTGCGACCTCTTTCAAAGGTCGAATCCTGACACGATTGCCCTGATTCGTTTGAGGATACTGTTGTTCGAGCGAGACGGCGACAGATTCCATATCGCTGCGCGCCTGTTCAAGCGTCACGCCCGCCCGCAGCCTCGCCACTCCGATCAGGCCGGGATGATTGCCGCGCTGCTGCCAATCGGGATCATCACTGAGCGGCGCGACCGGAACCCACATTTCGACGCGATTGGGAAATTGAAACTCCTGCGGCATGACGCCTATCACCGTATAGCCGCGCCCGTTCAGCGAGATCGTCTGATTCAAAATTTGCGGCTCGCCGCCAAATCTCCGTTGCCACAGTCCGTGACTCAGAACGACCACCGCGTTCGCGCCCGGCTTGTCTTCGTCATCGGTATAGACCCGCCCGATCGAGGCATCGGCCTTCAAGGCGGCAAATAAGTCCGCCGACATCCGCGCGGCCAGAATCCGTTCCGGCTCGCCGCTTCCAGTCAGGTTGTAGCTGCCACGGTTGAAAACGCCTATATGCTCGAAGACACGGTTCTGCTCGCGCCAGTCGAGATAATTGGGCCAGGCTACAGACATCTGCATCTGCGTACCGGATTCGTTCAGCAAAACCAGCCTGTCGGATTCCGGGAAAGGCAGCGGTTGGAGCAACACGGCATTTACAACGGTGAAGATGGCCGTGTTCGCGCCTATGCCGAGCGCAAGCGTTATAATCGCCACCAGCGAGAAGCCGGGCTTCTTCAGAAGCATTCGCGCGCCGTAGCGCAGGTCTTGCAATAAATTGTTCATAGTCCGTTGTCCTCTAAAACGATGAACGCGGAATGATGAATGATGAGTGAAAGAATATGTTCATCATTCATCGTTCATAATTCATCATTCATATCTGAGCGCCACCATAGGGTCCACTCGCGCCGCACGCCGCGCAGGTATCCAGCAAGCAAGCATCGCAACCGTAATAAGCAGCAATGTGATTACCACGAATGTCAGCGGGTCGGTCGCGCTCACGCCGAACAGCAGGTTTTCCATCAGGCGCGTCAGCGCAAACGAGGCCGTCAAACCAATCGCCACGCCGATCAAGACAGGTTTTATTCCCTGACTGATGACGAGCTTCAAGACATCGCGGGACCGTGCGCCGAGCGCCATGCGTATTCCTATCTCGTGTGTGCGAGCGGCGACCGAGTATGACATCACGCTATAGATTCCTATCGAAGCCAGTATCAAGGCAACCGATGCAAAGAAGCCGAACAAAATCGAGTAAAGGCGTGGCTGCCAGACCGATTCGTTGACGATCTCAGCCATAGTCATTACACCGGTGACGGGCTGATCTGCGTCCATCTCCTTCACCTGATTTCGCACAGCAGCGGCAAGGTTTCCAGGTTCAGCCGATGTGCGCACTGCCAGCATCATGCGTCCTACCGGAATCTGAAGGTGCGGCACGTATATGCTCTTCCTCGTCTCCATGTCGAGGCGGCTGTGACGCACGGCCCCGACCACGCCCACTATAGTGTGCCAGGGTTCATTGTCTTCGGGCGGCCCGAACCTTATGCGCTTGCCGAGCGGGCTTTCATCGGGCCAGTATTCATGCGCAAGCCTCGCGTCTATTATCGTGACCTTGAGCGCATCCCGCGCGTCCGCATCCGTGAAGTCGCGCCCCATCATCAGGGGGATTTCCATAGTGCGAAAATAGCCCGGCGTGATCACGCAATGATTAATTATTGGCGCTTGCCCTACGGAAAGCACGGGAAAGCCTTCGACCGTTAGGCTGCGCCCCCAGCCCCCTCTCATCGGCAGGTTGGAAATCGCGGCGGCGGCCTCGACGCCCGGAAACGACCTCACGCGCTCGATCAGTTGCTCGAAGAAGGCCGTTCGTTTCTCCGGCTCGCTATACCTCACCTGCGGCAATGCGACAGACATCGTCAGCACCTTCTCTGCATTGAAACCGGGGTTTACCTTGTGCAATTCCATAAAGCTGCCTATCATCAGCCCTGCCCCGATCAGCAAAACGAGCGAGAGACCGACTTCCGAAACCACGAGTATGCTTCGCAACCTATGTCTGAAAATGCCTGCGGTTGCGCTTCGGCCGCCCTCTTTGAGCGTTGCGCTCAAATCAACCTTCGATGTTTGCATGGCGGGAACGGTGCCGAAGATCAACCCCGTCAGTATCGAAATGCCGGTCGTAAATCCCACCACGCGGCCATCGAGGTCGAACTTCATCCAGAAGGGAAACTCGCCCGGAATTGCAGCCAGCAATAAGTCCTGTCCCCAGAGGGCAAGGATAAGACCGAGTACCCCTCCCACTACACTGAGCATGAGGCTTTCGGTAAGCACCTGTCGGAATATGCGAGAGCGTTTCGCTCCGAGCGCGGCGCGGATGGAAATCTCTTTTTGTCGCGCCGATGCTCGCGCCAGAAGCAGGTTCGTGACGTTGGCACATCCGATCAGCAGAACGAAGGCAACCGCCCCGAGCAGCATTATAAGCGCCTCACGGTAATCGCCAGTCAGCGCCTCACGCAAAGGGATGACGTTGACGCTCATTCCTTCATTGGTGATGGGATTCTCCTCTTCGATGCGCAGGGCTATGGCGCTCATCTCGGCTTGAGCCTGCTCGAATGTGACCCCCGGCTTCAAGCGTGCGATTGCGCTCAATCCGTGATCCGTGCGCGTCCATACTTCCGAATCAAGCGCAAGGGGAACCCACAGATCGGCCGATTCAGGAAACCGGAAGCCGGGCGGCATAACGCCGATGATGGTGCGCGGGCGATCACCGAGGGTGATCGTCTGGCCGATGACCTGAGGGTCCGATCCGAAACGGCGTTGCCAGAGACCGTGACTCAGAATGACCGCCATGTCCTGACCGCGAATGTCTTCCTCCGGGCGAAATGTCCGGCCCTCTACGGGCGCGACGCCCAGAATCTCGAAGAGACCATGAGAGATCCTCGCTGCGGGAAACTGTTCAGGCTCGCCCTTGCCGGTCAATGTGTAGCTGCCTTCGATAAATGCTGCAATGCCTTCGAAGACCTGATTCCGCTCGCGCCAGTCTGCGAAGTTCGGAAACGATACGTTCATCGAGTCGATCCCGCGTTTCGGCGCAGTCTCATCGAGAAGTACCAATCGTTCAGGATTCCGGTATGGGAGCGGGCGAAGCATAACACCGTTGACGAAGCTGAAGATCGTGCTGTTTGCGCCTATGCCGAGCGCAAGCGTGATTATGGCAACTGCGGTGAATCCGGGGTTCTTCAGAAACATTCGCGCACTATAGCGCAGGTCTTGCAGCAAATTGTTCATGGTCGTTTGTCCTCCGAACGATGAATGAAAGAAGATGTTCATCATTACATCGTTCATAATTCATCATTCATAGCGTAGTGCCACCATAGGGTCCACTCGCGCCGCCCGCCGCGCAGGTATCCAGCAAGCGAGCATCGCAACCACAACAAGCAGCAATGTGATTACCACGAATGTCAGCAGGTCGGTCGCGCTCACACCATAAAGCAGGCTCGCTATCAATCGTGTCAGCCCGAAAGACGCCGCAAGTCCTACAGCGACGCCTATTAGCACAAGGCTCATGCCTTTCCTGAGCACGAGCGCGATTATGTCGCGCCGCCCTGCGCCGAGCGCCATCCGCACGCCGATTTCGGGCGTGTGCTCGGCGACGAAGTAAGAGAGGATTCCGTAAATCCCAAGCGAGGCCAGAAGCATCGCAAGCCCCGCGAAGACGGCAAGCAAAATCATTTCCGCGCGGCGCGCGGTGGTCTCTTCGCCGAGGATTTCATCCATAGTGCGTATGACCGAAAGCGGCTGATTCGGGTCTACGGCGTGAATCTCTCGCCGCGCCGCCGCAACAAGGCTCAGGGGATCGACCGATGCGCGTATCACAAGGTCGCGCGGAGCGAACCACGGATTGTAATCAACCTGGCGATAAGGCATATACATCTCGGCCTTGACCGGAACGTCGGCTCCCATCTGCCTGACATCGGCTGCGACGCCGATGATCGTAAGCCAGGGCCTGGTAGAATCGGACGATCCGAGCTTGAACCTTTTGCCCAGCACGTCTTCACCGGGCCAGAACTGCCGCGCCATCGTCTCGTTTATGATGGCCACAGGCATCGACCGCTCGTTGTCTCCGTCCGTGAAGTAACGTCCTCGTTCGAGCCCGATGCCCATCGCTTCGAGATAATCGACGCTCACCTGTCGGTGAATCGCATCATTGACTGTGCCCGGTTCCTGCAAGCGGCCTTCTATAGTCAAACCGCTTGTGCCGCCTTTCCATTCGAGCGGCACGGATGTCGTATAGCCCGCCGACACGACGCCCGGCAGGTTCCCTACTCGCTCCAAGACCTGATCGTAGAAAGCCACGCGCCGCGCGTGTTCTCTGTATTTGTTTAGCGGCAGGCTGGTTCTTACTGTCAGGACGTTTTCAGGGTGAAGGCCGGAATACTGGCCGCGCAGGTTGTAAAGCGTCTGAATCATCAACCCCGCGCCCGCAAGCAGCACTACGGCCATCGCAAGCTCTGCGGCCACGAGCACGCTTCGCAAACGGCGATTGCCCGCACCTACACTTGCGCGCCCGCCACCCTGTTTCAACATTTCGTTCAGGTCCGGTTTCGATGCCTGAAGCGCGGGCACGAGTCCGAATAGCACTGCGGCAAGCAGCGAAACAAGCAGAGTGAAACCGAGTGCCCTCGCGTCGAGTTTCAGATCGGCTGACAGGTCCATCCCCGACGGGATGAGCTGTTGCAGAAAAATGAAACTCCATTCAGCCAGAAGCAAACCTCCGGCACAACCCATACAGGCAAGCACCAGGCTTTCGGTCAACAACTGTCTCGCGATTCTCCAGCGCCCAGCGCCCAGCGCCGCGCGCACAGCAATCTCACGACTGCGCGATGAAGCTCGCGCAAGCAAAAGGCTCGCAAGGTTCGCGCACGCTATCAACAGGACCATTCCGACCGCGACCATCAACACGATGAAGGGGCGTCGCGTCCCTCCTGTCACTTCTTCATGCAGAGACAGCACGGAGGCGCTCAGTTTTCCATCGGCGGTTTCATTCGGGTAATCGCGCCCAATGCGTGACATGAGAGTTTTCACTTCAGCGTTCGCCTGATCGAGAGTCACGCCCGACTTCAGGCGCGCAACGACCCTCAGATAATGGCCGCCCCGGTTGGAGAGTTCCTCCTTAGTGAAGGCTATCGGCACCCAGAGGTCGATGTAGCTCTCCAGAAACTGAAACCCTTCGGGCATCACGCCTACGACGGTGTATTTTTCATCGTTGAGCAGAATGTCGCGGCCTATTATGGCAGGCTCTCCGCCGTAACGACCTTGCCAGAGACTGTGGCTCAGGATAACGACTTTGCCCGCTTCGGGCCGATCCTCTTCGGGAAGAAAGTTGCGCCCCAGAGCAGGCTTGACGCCGAGCAGCGGAAAGAGATTCGCCGTCACCCCGTAAGCGAAGACCTTTTCGGGTTCGCCATCGCCTGTCAGGTTGAAATTGCGATCATCAATCGCGGCCATATCTTCGAAGGCCGAAAGCTCTGCCTTCCAGTCGGCGTAATTTGCCGGGGCGGGCGTGTCGCGCGTAAACCCTATGAACGGAGCCTCCTCCCACACCATCACTAACGTTTCTGGATCGGCGTAAGGCAAGGGCTTCAGCAGCACCGTATTCACGAGGCTGAAGATCGCGGTGTTAGCGCCTATGCCGAGCGCGAGCGTCATTACCGCAATCAATGTGAATCCGGGCTTCTTGAGTAAAGTTCGCAGGCCATAGCGTAAGTCCTGAATGATAGTTTCCATCGTTTCCTCCAATCGCCGCATCTCTGATGCCTGTTGCTCATAGCGTATCCATTTTTTGCTACCAAGCCGCGTGCCGCAGCAGGATGGGCTATTAACTCTTTGCTCG
>JAKEHD010000187.1 GCA_022615215.1 Blastocatellia bacterium | reverse complement strand
GAATACGGATGATGTGGCTCCGGGGTCTTCAAACGAGACCATAAAGGAGTGGGATTCCATGCAACATCTGAATTTGATATTGGCGCTCGAAGAAAGTTTCGGGCTGGAGTTCGCGCCCGAAGAGATCGAACGAATGCTCAGTATCGAAGCGATAGCATCGGTGATAGAGGAGAAGCTCTCTCAACCGGTTTAGGTTATCGGGGGTTGCAGGTGATCGCTATCGGCCGCATACGCCCTTTTGCGTTAGGGGAAATTGGATGGAGATAGATCGAAGCAAACGTGTCTTGGTCACCGGCGGAGCCGGTTTCATAGGGTCTGAACTCGTGCGCCAGGTCGCTGCTCTCAATGCAACGGTTCTGGTCGTTGACAACCTTATCAATGGTCGGCGCGAAAATCTGGACGGGTTGTCGGACGAACAAGTGCGCCTGGTTTTTGCCGATGTCAGGGATGACAAAAGCATGGCTGGTTTGATGAAGGGTGTCGACATAGTGTTTCACCTGGCCTGCCTGGGGGTGCGCCATTCGATTCATTCGCCCCATGAAAACCACGCGGTCAACGCCACAGCCACGCTCGAATTGCTGACAGCGGCAAAAGAGGCGGGAGTTGAACGGTTCGTCTATGTTTCCAGTTCCGAGGTGTATGGCACTGCTCGATGGGCACCGATGACCGAAGAGCACCCGACCTTTCCTTTAACCGTCTATGGCGCATCGAAGCTGGCCGGAGAGTGTTACGCGCGCGCTTTTCATCGAACCTACGGATACCCGGCCGTTGTGGTGCGCCCCTTCAACACTTATGGGCCGCGCTGTCACCACGAAGGAGATAGCGGAGAGGTGATCCCAAAGTTTTTGCTCCGCTGTCTGGCCGGACGGCCCCTGGTTGTATTCGGTGACGGAACGCAGACTAGAGATTTTACTTATGTCAGCGATACGGCCAGAGGCATACTCCTGGCGGGCCTGGCCGATACGGCTGTGGGAGAGACGATCAATCTGGGCAGCGGACGCGAGATCGCCATCAAAGAACTGGCTCGCGAGGTATCATCTGTAGCAGGGCGGCCTGATGCTGAAGTAATTCACGAAGAAGCTCGCCCCGGCGATGTATTGCGTCTATGCGCTGATGCGACGAAAGCGCGCCAGTTGTTGGGATTCGAACCAAGAATGACGGTGGCCGATGGACTGGCCATGTTGAAGCAATGGTACATAAGCTCAGGCCAGCCGCCGGAGGCGCTCCTCGAACAAGAGATAGTGCGCAACTGGGAATTGGATGGAGAGAGAATCAATGCCTGATAAAGCCCGCCTTATCCCCATTGTACGACCCTGCATGGATGAAAGAGAAGCCGATGCGGCCAGGCGTCCCATCCTGGCGGGATGGGTCACGCAGGGACCAGAGGTGGCCGCCTTCGAGCGTGAGTTTGCCGCATACACGGGAGCAGAGTATGCCTGCGCCGTCTCAAATTGCACGGCGGCGCTACACCTTGCGCTGCTTGCCGTCGGGGTGCGGCCGGGGGATGAGGTGATAACGGTCAGCCATTCCTTCATCGCCACTGCCAACAGCATACGTTACTGCGGTGCGACGCCGGTGTTCGTAGACATACAGCCGAGATTTTTCAACATAGACCCGTTGCTGATCGAGGAAGCGATTACGGATCGCTCTCGTGCCATTCTATGCGTGCATCAGATGGGAATGCCTTGCGACCTGACAGCCATATTGGATATAGCGCGCCGCCACTCTCTGCCGGTTATTGAAGACGCCGCCTGCGCCATCGGCAGCGAGGTTCTATTCAATGGCAAGTGGGAGAGAATCGGCAAGCCTCACGGAGACATCGCCTGCTTCTCTTTCCATCCCCGCAAACTCATTACCACAGGCGACGGCGGAATGATTACCACATCGAATCCTGAATGGGACAAGCAGTTCCGCCTGTGGCGGCAACATGGGATGAGTACACCCGATACCGTGCGGCATAATTCAAAAGAAGTTATCTTCGAGGATTACCCGGCGCTCGGTTATAACTACCGTATGACCGACATCCAGGCGGCAATCGGTCGCGAACAACTCAAACGTTTGCCGGAAATGATACGGAGGCGACGCTCACTTGCCGAACGATACGTAGAGTTGCTCGCTGACATGCGAGGATTAGAACTTCCCGAAGAGCCGGATTGGGCACGCAGCAACTGGCAGAGTTACTGTGTTCGCCTGCCCGACGGGTGCGACCAGATCCGTGTCATGCAAGCGATGCTTGACGGCGGCATTGCCACGCGCCGCGCAATTATGTGCGCTCACCGCGAACCTGCTTACGCACGCGAACCCTGGTCGTGCGGCATCGCTCCCGGCGATTGCGAATGCCCGGCGACGACTTGTGCCCGCTTGAGCCAAAGCGAGCGAGCACAGGACTGTGCCATTGTTTTGCCCCTTTTTCACCATATAACCGATGAAGAGCAACACAAGGTTGCGGCGGCTTTGCGAAAGGCGTGCGCTGTTTGAGTCTGCCCGCCAGGATGGAGGAGGGAATAGAGGCGATGCTTGAATATGACAGGCCGAATCAGGAGGAAGGATACACGGATCACCGTCCGCTGCTGTCAATCGTGACTCCTGCCTATAACGAAGCTAAGAATTTGCCCTTGCTCTATGAACAATTCACGCGGGTGCTGGGCGCGTTGGGTATGGATTGGGAATGGGTGGTCATAGACGACCACTCTACGGACGAAACATTTAATATCATCACCGATATTGCCGGGCGCGATGTGCGGGTTCGCGGCCTTCGCCTGGCTCGGAATTTCGGCGCTCACACCGCTGTGACCTGCGGTCTGAATCAAGCCAGAGGTGAGTGCGCAGTCATGTTGGCAGCCGACCTTCAAGACCCTCCTGATCTGTTGCCTGACCTTCTGGCAAAGTGGCGCGCGGGCGCTCAGGTAGTATGGGCGGTGCGCAATCGCCGCGAGGGGGAGAAGGCCAGCACCATAGGTTTTTCCCGGCTCTATTATTGGGTTATGCGCCGGATGGTCGGAATCAAGGAAATGCCCAAGAACGGCGCGGACTTTTTTTTAATCGACCGGCGCGTGTTGAAAGCTTTTCGCGAGTTCAGAGAGAACAATGTCAGCATACAGGTTCTGATCACCTGGATGGGATTTCGGCAGGCAACTATTACCTATGACAAACAGGCTCGCCGTCACGGGAGTTCGGGCTGGAGTCTGGAAAAGAAGCTGAAACTCGTGGTGGATTCCATCGCCTCGTTCACATACCTGCCAATCCGCTTGATGTCTTACGTGGGAGTCATCGTCGCCGTAGTCGGTTTCATATATGCCGGAGTCGTGGCTGCCAGCGCCCTGGCCGGCAATCCTGTGCAAGGCTGGTCGTCGTTGATGGTGGCGGTCCTGGTGATCGGAGGGATCCAAATGCTGATGATGGGACTGCTGGGCGAATACCTTTGGCGTGCGCTGGACGAGTCCAGGCGACGCCCGCGTTATCTGATAGAAGACGCCACCGCTTCGCCAGCGGATGTAGAGCAGGGGAGGGTGGAAGACAAATCCGATCTCCTGGCAGGCAGCAGTTGGCACGCAGGAGATTGAATGAGCGATCAACGGACCCAAACTCAGCCGGGTTTCCGAATCCGGGTTGCTCGCCCTTGATAGATCATATTGGAGGAATGAAATGCGCGCCCTGAATTTATATAGCTTGTTGGAATGGCCCTGGGTTTACCGGCTATCGCAAGTGGTTCTGGCTCCGGGGGCAGACAAAGCAATAACACGCGAGCTTAAAGATTTGCTGACACAAATACCTCCCGCACAGAGCATACTCGATATTGGCTGTGGGCCGTCCTCCTGGTTGTGGCGGCTTGGACTACATCCTGTAGGCATGGACTTGCTGTCTGCTTATACGGCGGCCTTTAGCCAGTCGGGCGAGGTGGCGGTTACGGGGTCGGCTACGGATTTGCCGTTCCCCGATAACTCCTTTGACGGCGTATGGAGCATAGGCCTGCTACACCACCTGCCAGATAGCGCGGCTCGTCAGGCAGTCAGCGAGATGATGCGCGTCGCTCGACCAGGCGGCTACGTAGTTATATTCGATGCCGTTATGCCGGAACCAGCCTGGCGGCGGCCACTGGCCTGGGCGATACGCAAGCTTGACAGAGGCCGCTACATGCGGCGACAACAAGCCCTTGAGTCTATACTCTCAAACCGCGATGATTGGGTTTTTGAGCGAGTAGGATACACGCCTCTTGGGCACGAAGCCTTATCCTGTAGATATATGAAGACCGCTAGCGTCGCGGTCTCAGATGCAGGCTTTCGCGGTGATGCGTCTTGAGCCATTTTCGGGCTGAAGCTCGATGGATTTTCAGTCGAACTGTTATGGAGAAAAATATCTTGACAGAAAATGCGATTACCAAGAGTAAAACGATTCCCAATTTGCGCTTCATTTATATAGGGGTGCCCGCTTTGGCCCTGCTGGCAGTCGCTCTTTACGCACATATACGCCTCGCGCATGCGACCGAAGACTACACAGGAATACTAGGACCATTGGATCGCATTTTCGATCTGGCGTTTGCGGCAGGGCTTGCAGGGCTGGCGTTTTGCATCGGACGTCGCGTATGCAGAGCACTCGGCACCGAGTTTGCCAGCCTGGCCGAAGAAATAGCATTTTCGATCATGATGGGCACGGGAGTGATCGGGTTGAGCGTGCTGGGACTGGGACTTGCAGGACTTCTGCGTTGGCTCCCTGTGGCAGTGCTCATGGCTCTTTTTATCTTTGTGTCTCGAAAAGAGGCGGCGCGGGCCTGGAGCATGATCCGCGAAGGGGTCACTGCTGTTACCGCGACGAAGCAACGGCGAATCATCGCCGCATCATTCGGCTTTTTGCTGGTGATTCTGATAGTTCGGACTGCGACCCCGCCTCATGTTTATGATGAGGCAATCTACCATCTTTCCGTGCCGAATCTATTTGTGAAGCAGGGAAGAGTCTACCCGGTTCTGGACATTTGGCCGGGCAACAGTCCTTTGTTGATCCACATGATCTACACCGTTTGCCTGATTGCGAAGTCCGATATCGCGGCCAAGCTCTTCAGTTTGATTATGGGAGTCGTCACCTCGCTCGCGCTCTACGGATTCTGTTCGCGTTTCCTCACACGCCGCGTCGGAGCAATCTCTATGTTCGGGTTTTTCGGGTCCGGAATGGTGGTCGAGGTATCGGTCACTACACGAATTGATGTAGCGTTTGCCGGCATGCTCTTCCTCTGCACGTATGCGATGATGGTCTATTTTGAAACTGAGCGGCGCAGTTGGCTTTGGGTATCAGCTATTCTTTTTGGGTTCAGCATGGGAATTAAGTATCCGGCGGCAGCATGGGGAGCTATTATTGCCGGGATGTTCCTCATCGAAAACCTCAGAAGGCGCAAGCCCCTCCTCGAAATAATAAAATACGGTCTCGCTTTCACAATCATAGCTGTAGCTGTAGCCTTGCCCTGGTACGCAAAGAACTATGTCTGGTTTCACAACCCGGTTTATCCTTTACTGACGGGTGAAGTGGCCGAGTACAGTAGCGAGCAGGTACGTTACTTCAACCCGGAAGACAAGATCAGGTTGGATGGGCACCTCAACGCGGTTCGCAATGAAATCCCGGATGTAGTCAAGACGATAGAAGGGAGTCTGGCTGAGGCAGCCAGTTTCCGTGTGGAACGTCATCCATTAAGGTTCTGGGAGTACTTCACCAAACCTGAATTATACAATGTGGCCGAACCCTACCTCGACCCAAACTATCTGTTTCTACTCACCCCTTTATTAATATTTTTCCCAAAGCGCAAATGGCTCATCTGGCTCGCGGTCTTCAGCATAGCTTTTTACCTGATAGTCGCAATGACATCCTGGGTAGGCAGATACTTATTGCCCATCTATCCGCCTCTGACAGTTCTGGCCGCTTACGTCCTCGCACAACTATCGGATAAACTTCAGCCGCGCGCTCCGGCAGCCAGGTGGTTGCCGATAATAGCTCTGGTCATTACAGTCGGCTCAACTGCATTTGTGAGCATATCGCTGACGCAAGCGATGGACGGGTTGAGCTTCATCACGGGAAATATTTCTCGCCGCCAATTCATGTTGGTGCTGTTTTACTATCCGTCCATAGATTTCGTCAATCGCCATCTTCCCAAAGATGCCCGCGTGATGATGCTGGGCGCGCAGATGTGCTACGATGTGGATCGCGACTACATTGCGGACACGTCCTGGGACGCTACCGAATGGCGGCGTCTGCTGATACGCAATGACTCTCTTGAGGAAGTAGCCCAAGACATGAAACGACAGGGCATCACCCATTTTTTCTACTCTCCCGGCCTATTCAAGTTCGCAGCGATGACCGGTCGTGAAGGCGGAGCCGGCGTGGGTGAGGGTAGCAAGGGACACGGGATATTCAAACTCATATCGTTTCTGGGGAGAACGAAGGCATCCTCCGGGCAACCGGATGCTATCGAGCCGCAGCCGGATTATTATATTGAACTGAGAAATTGGGCGACACTCGAGTTGTTTCGGCGAAAGTTCCTTGAGCCGATTTATGCCGATCAGTCGGGCTATTATATATACAGATTCAAGTAAAAACCAATAGGCGAGCAGAGCAAGCGGTTGATGATTAACACAAGAAACAATAATACCGACGCGGGCATAGAGAGTGGCTTTCAGGCGTTTCGAGGTCCGATTCTCCGATAAATCTCCAGCGTTGGAATTTCGGCGGAAATATATTATGCTACGGCTACCGGATGCCTTGCAGGAGAAACAAGCTATGAAACTGATGGCCGAACCTCACATGCACCTGCTCGCCCGCAGCGAATAATACAGGGGGAGGCTGGAAGGGGGACGCTTTGAGGGGAAACCGGATATATAATGCGCGATAGCCCCTGAAAGTTTTTGATCGAAATGGCTATGACGACCAGTAAAGTTGAAACAGCACCCGTGGCGGCGGTCTCCGTGAGCACAAATCCGGGCCGCGCGCAAAAGATAAAGGCCATCGCGTTGAATACTTTCCGCGAATCGGTCAGAGACCGCGTACTCTATAACCTCATACTCTTCGTGCTGATACTCGTGGGCGCGTCCGTCTTCGTGAGCGAGCTGTCCGTCGCCCAGGAAAGCAAATTCATAGCGGACCTCGGACTCGGCTGCATGCTGGTGTTCGGCGCGTTGATAGCCATCTTCATAGGCGTCGGGCTGGTCTACAAAGAGATAGACAAGCGCACGATCTACAACCTGCTCGCGAAGCCCGTACATCGCCACGAGTTCATAATAGGCAAGTACCTGGGACTCTGCATGACGCTGCTTGTCAACTCAATTGTGATGGTGCTCGGCACTGAACTCGCGCTCCTTTATGCGGGCGAGGGATTTTCGCCTGAGCAAGCCTCGATTCTCCCCGCCGCATACCTCATATATCTGAAACTCGCGCTGCTGGTCGCGGTGGCGCTGATGTTCTCAAGCTTTTCGACCCCGCTGCTATCGGCGCTCTTTTCGTTCGCCGCTTATGTCATAGGCCATTTCAGCGGCGACCTCAGACTTGCAGCCGAGCTATCGGATTCATCCCTCGTGCGCGGGGTGCTCACCGTGCTTTACTACCTGCTCCCGAACTTTTCCAACTTCAGCTTCCCCGAAGCCGCGCGCGGGCAAATGGTGCCCGTGCGACTGATACTCAGTTCGACCATCTACGCGGTGGTCTACATAAGCATGTTGTTGTCGGCTGCGGCGCTGATCTTTCAGAAAAGGAACTTCAAGTGATGGAAGGCACTCGACAGCAAGAAAGAAATCTTTATGTCGAGCAGCAGCAGAATGCCAGATACATGGATGATGAGTGAAAGGATGAACGATGAATAATGAATGACGAACTATAATTCATCGTTCCAGAGCGTGGTCGCGTAATCGCGTAATCGCGTAATCGCGTGGTCGCGTAATCGCGTGGTCGCTCATAAGTTCATCATTTATAGCTTCTGTTGCTGTTGAGTTTGTTATGAAAAAAGCAATACCGATTTCGATAATAGTGGTGGGGCTGGGCGTGCTTTATCCTTTGCAGCGATGGATAGACGCCACCATGCCGCGCGAGGTCATCAGCGATGAAACGCTCTATTTCGCATCGGGCGAGCAGATCAAAAGGATGAGCCTGGGGCTGGATGGACTTGTGGCCGATATCTACTGGATACGCACCGTGCAATACTTCGGGCGCAAAGTAGGCGTAGCCGTTCGGGCGGGCATGAACACTAGCGAGATACGCATGGATTTGCTGGCTCCCCTGCTCGATATCATCGTGACGCTCGACCCGCATCATATATCCGCTTACCGGTTCGGCGCGATCTTTTTGCCCGAACGAGACCTGCCCGCCGCTATAAATCTGCTGGAACGCGGAATAAGAGAAAACCCCGATAAGTGGCGGCTCTATCAAGATATAGGATTTATTCACTGGCAGTCGGGCGATTACGCCGAGGCGGCCGAGTGGTACGAGCGCGGCAGTAAAGTGGAGGGCGCTATGTGGTGGATGCGCGACCTCGCCGGGTTGATGAAGATAAAGGGAGAAAGCCGCGAAGCCGCCCGCATCATCTACGAAGGCTATGCGACGAGCGAAGACGAAAACATCCGCGACCAGGCTGTAAAGCGATTGAAGCAACTGCACTCGCTCGACGAGCGCGACGCGATAAACTCTTTGCTCGACTACTATAAAAACCAGACCGGCGCTTGCCCTAAAAGCTTCCGCCCGCTCGCTCCCGCGCTAAAATCGATGGGGCTTGAGTTGAACGAAGAGTCGTCGCCCGTCGACCCTGACGGCTTCCCTTATCAGTTGAATCAGGAAACCTGCCAGGCGGAATTGGTCCACGAATCGACCATCATGCGTTGAGGTTGGACATTCAAATGGGCGCGGCGGTTCGCGCACGAACCGTTTAAGGAATAATCTCGGACGAATATAACAGCACGTGAAGTTCGCGCGGGCCATGCACTCCAAGCGTCAGAGAAAGCTCTATGTCGGCCGTGCGACTCGGTCCCGTTATGAAAGTCATCACTTGCGGCGGCAAGCCTTTTGAATAGGACTCCTCATGGACGCGGGCGATCAATTCCGCGAGGTTCGCCGTGATCCGGTCCATATCGAGCAGGCAAACGTGGACGGGAGGGACGAGCGATATATTGCGGTGCTGCTCGCCTCCCGACACAAGCACAAGCGTCCCTGTGTCTGCAATCGCATAATCTGCGGACGTCACACCTATCGCGGCCTCGATCAGCACGCGCTTATATCGCTCCATCAAACTCGCTCCTTCGAAGCACTCCCTCACGGTCGTGCTACCGACCATAAGCTCCGAATCTGCCGACGCAAACTCTGCAAGCGAGGGAACCACCTGCGCGCCTCGCCCGACCGCCCATTCCCTCAACCCTGAGCGATTCACCGCAAAGCCATCGCTTACAGCCACGATTGCGGGCGCGTCTTCGGGAAGGAGTTTCCCGATGTAATCCTTGATCTCATCGATAGACCGCACGCGCGCTGCTCGCCCGCTCACCCGTTCAAGCTGCGCGCAGAATTGATCGACCACGTTTTCATCAGCAGAATCTGTGTAGTGATGCGAAAAGGGCGCGAGACTATCGGGCGCAGCCGCTTGTGCGGATCGTCCGAGCGCGGCCCGAACGCAAGCGAGGGTCTCTTCTTTACCGGCCATCTTTGATGTCCCTCTTCTTGCCTGAATCGTCGATCTCTGCGGCCACTTCCGGCCACCTCTCTCTGAACGAGCGCGCAGGCACGGCAGGCAGGTCGCGCGTAGCGGTCCATCGCGCCACCGGAAGCCCCCGCCCGTTATCACCCATCGCTTGCCCGACGAGCCGTGCAAAGCGCGCAGCGCGCGCGTAGCGAGCAGGGCTTTTCATGACGGCGGCCCATAGCTTGAACGCCGCGCGCTCCGCTATTAGCGCGAGGCGATGTTTGAGATTGAAGGCCGGTTTGAAACTCTTCGCCGCAGTGCCGCTTTCGTGTTTTCCTTCAAGCCCAGGCTCTTTGATTTCGTGGCGCAGGTGCAGGAGCATATCGGGAATATCGATTTTGATCGGGCACACTTCGCGGCAGGCTCCGCACAGCGACGACGCGAAAGGGAGACCGGCGGCGCGCGAGCGTCCGACCAGTTGCGGCGTCAGCACTGCGCCTATAGGGCCGGGATATATCCAGCCGTAAGCATGGCCTCCGATCTTTTGATAGACGGGGCAGATGTTCAAACACGCGCCGCACCTTATGCAATAGAGCGACTCGCGCAGCTTCTCGTTTGCAAGCATATCGACCCGCCCGTTGTCGAGTACAACGACGTGAAGCTCTTCCGGCCCTTCTTCGGTCGCGGACCTTTTGACGCCCGTCAAAAAAGATACATAAGCGCTCATCTGTTGCCCGGAGGCGCTTCGCGGCAGCAGGCGCAAAAAGACCGTGAGGTCTTCGACGCGGGGAATGACCTTTTCGATTCCCATCAACGCGACATGAACGCGGGGCAAGGTTGTGGTGAGCCGTATGTTGCCTTCGTTCTCTACAAGGACGATGGTGCCCGTCTCTGCAACGGCGAAGTTCGCGCCCGTCACCCCCATCCCGGCAGAGGCAAAACGCTCGCGCAACACGCGGCGAGCGAGCGCGGTCATAAGTTCTATCTCTTCGGTGCGCTCCGTGTGAAGCTTTTCCGCAAACAGGTCGGCCACATCCGCGCGCGTCTTATGTATAGCGGGCGCGAGTATGTGCGAAGGGCGCTCGCCCGCAAGCTGGATTATGTATTCGCCCAGATCCGTCTCGACCGCTTCGACCCCTGCGACTGCAAGCGCGCGATTGAGTTCTATCTCTTCGGTCATCATAGACTTGCTCTTGACCGCGAGTTTGACTCCGCGCTCGCGCGCAAGCCCCGCTATATAATCGTTCGCTTCGTCAGCATCGCGCGCCCAAAATACATGGCCTCCCAATCGCTCGATATTGGATGAGAACTCTTCGAGGTAATGGTCGAGGTGATTGATGGCGTGCTCTTTGATAGCGCGCGCGCGCGTGCGCAATCGCTCCCATTCCTCTCCGGCGCTTTTGACGGCGAGGCTCCGAACCATCGTGAAGCGAGAGGTAGCGTTTGCGAGCGCCTTCTGAAGCTGCGCATCGGCGAGCGCCCGCCTGTAGTTGTCTACGAACCCTTCTGTATTTATTTCGTGATCCATATCGGTTGGAGCTATCAGCTATCAGCCGTCAGCTATCAGCCGTCAGCTATCAGAGTGAGTATTCAACCACCGTATTACACGGATAACACAGTGGAGGGCAGAAGCCCTCTACAAAAGATTTCTTTCTTC
>JAKEHD010000186.1 GCA_022615215.1 Blastocatellia bacterium | reverse complement strand
GGTTGGAGAAGCGCCTGCGGGTGATTTTAGATTTTCTAGCGTCTGCTTAAACATCAAGCCTCCTAGTCTAACTTTTAATTGCTAACCTCATCGCAAGCCGCCTCCTTTAAGGTGGCGGTAGTTGACATCGCTTTATCCACAATTCGATAATCAGGCATTTCCTGAAAGAAGCTAATCCTAGCATCAAACGGTGTCCGGGGAAAAGGCAGGGAGAAGAAGCGACGCGGCGACGCGGAGACGCGGGGACGCGGGGAGATGAGTATGTGGAGACAGTACGATACGAGGATGCCGAGATCTGGAAGATGTGTCGCCGCGTCCCCGCGTCTCCCACTCCCCGCGTCGCCGAAGGCTCCTGCTTAATTCTTGAGCGCGGCTTCTATGGCTGCTTTCAGGTTTTCGAAGGCATTGTCTCGAACGAGGCGGCCGTTGACGAATATCGTAGGGGTGGAATTGACTCCGAGCTTCAGGCCATCCTCAACATCGCGCTTCACCTTGTCGAAAAATTCGCCCGTGTCGAGCGATTGATCGAATCTCTTGCGGTCTAATCCTAACCGGCTCGCATACTCTTTCAGCTTCTCTATGCCAAGCTCGGATTGCTTCTCGAAGAGAAGGGCGATGTATTCCCAGTATTTCCCCTGCGCGCGAGCAGCTTCGGCGGCTTCGGCGGCTTTCAGCGCGTTCCGGTGACTCTGAAGCGGGAAATCCCGGACAACGATCTTCACCCTGTCGCCATACTCTCCGGCCAGCTTTTCGATTATGGGCTGAGCCCTCGCGCAACTCGGACATTCGAAGTCGGTGAATTCGACTATGGTGACGGGGGCCGAAGCTTCGCCTTTCGACGGTTGATCGTCGATGGCGATGGCGTAAACGGGCGGCTCAGGCGGCGCGAGAAAGACCTGTATCGACGCGGCGCGGCGCAATTGACCCGCAAATTCCTGTTCGGCGCGCTGGCGTTCCACATCCTGTAGATACTCGATTATCTGGTCTTTGAGTTGCGCATACTCGCCCGCGACTCGATCTCTGTTTTGGTCGTAAAACGCGCGCGCGTCCGTATCAGTTACCTTCCTGATCTTCGATGCGGCTTCCACATCGAGCAGAGCGCGCGTGGTTATCTGGCGCTTTTGCGCCTCCTGTTGAAACACTACCTCGTTTATCCTCTGGTCAAGCTCACGGCGGCGCAGGTCGTATATCTGCTCCTGCACATTGAAGATCACAGGGCGCAGAGCGTCTTCGACATCGCCCGATGTGATCGCTTGCTTGCCTATAGTCGCAAAGACGCGCTCGCGGTCAGCATGAGTTTCAGGAGGGGTCGCCGTCTCAACCAGGACTTTCAATTCGTTTGAGGCGCGCAGCGCTTCGGCGAATTTTTTAGCCTCTTCGCCCTGACGCTGGTCGCGCAGGTACTGGATTATGAGATCCTTCACGTCTTCGAACTCGGCGGATATGCGCGCCCGGTTCTGATCGTAATAGGCTTGCGCCTCCGCTTGGGCAGGCTCTTTGACTTTCGAGGTGACTTCTTCTTCGAGAAGACGGGTCGCGCTCACGCCGCGCTTTTTCGCTTCCGTCGAGAGGAGTTTCGAATTGATCTGAAGATAAAGCTCGCGCTTGCGCATCTCGACCACCTGTCGATGCAGGTCGGCGATCTTCTCTTCGATGGGCTTGTCAACATCTTTGCCTGTGATCTTCACGCCGCCCGCGATAGCGAGCACGTCGGGCAGCGCGCCCGCATCACATCCGCAATCATCCTTCTTTTCAACTCCCTTTTCATCAGTGGGCCGCGTGGTCGAAGCATTAGAAGCGAAAGATTGCTTTTCGCCCGCCGCCTGCTCGCTCTTAGCCGTGCCGCTCTGCGCCTGCGCACTCATCGCGCAAGCGATCAATATGAGAAATAAATTCAATGCCAGCCGGTTCATGATTGCCTCCTGTAGGTAAAATCAGCCATCAGCCATCAGCCGTCAGCCATCAGTCTTCAGATCATGTTCTGATAGCTGATAGCTGATAGCTGATTCTATTTTCGATTTGCATGATCTCAATAGACCATCACCCACCCGCTTGCGGGAAGGAGTTGTTTCTTCTCCGGGTCTATCGTCACAACGTATGCCCCAAGCGCGCCCACGCGCCGGTTAGGACCGAAAGTTATCCGAGCCGTAAGGCCCGTCTCCAATTCGTAAAGCCCTTCGAGGGCGGTTATGAGTTTTTCGCGGCTCAAATCCCTTCCCGCAAGCCTAAGCCCCTCGACCAGTATCCTGGCCGCGCTGTAAGCCGAAACCTGCGCCGCGAGATGCTTCGCGGGTATCTTGTGCTTTGCGGCCAGTCGAGAGAGTTCCATCAACCCTTCACGGGTCTGGTCCGAGGGCGAGGTCGGGAAGGAGAGAAATACCTTGCCCTTGAAACTCGCGGGAGCATCGAAGACGCTTCTGCCCGCGAGCGAGCCGGGAATGAAAATATCGGGATGCCAGTCGAGGCGCTCGGCCTCTTTCATAAGGGCGCAGGCTTCCGCGCCTGAGCCTAAGAAGAAGACGGCCGATTCTCCGCTCCGCTTCAGATCCTCGGCCATAAAGATTTCTTTCTTACGTCGCGCGCCCTCGAACCGCTCGCGCTTCAGTGCCCCGACCGTAAGCGAGGGGTCAGCCACTTTCAGTTCGAACCTCTTCGCGCCAAGCCCTGCCCTTTTAGCCTGACTCTCGATGGCGGAGATAATCTCCTCGGCGGCTCGGCTCTCAGGAAAAACGATGGCGATGCTTCCTGTCACGCCCTTCCGGTCGGAAGCGAATTTGACGAGGGCGCGCGATTGATCGGCCAATCCCGAAAAGAGATAAAAGACCTGACGATTCAAAGGAAAGCCCGCCTGCGGCATCAGCGTAAAGGGAGCGATGAGAGGAACCTCTTCGCTCTCCGTTAGCGCAGCGATCTCTTTATCGGCTCCGGCGATGAAAGCGCCCGCAAGGGCGAACACCTGCTCGCTGTGAATCAATCGCTCGACGCTCGATATAAAGATTTCTTTCTTGTTCTCAGCCGGAGCGGTAGCGTGAGATCGTGTGACCGCCAGTTCGATTTTGCGATTGTAGATTCCACCCTTGCGGTTGACCTCTTCGAAATAAGCCGCAAGCACCGCCTCTGCCACCTGTCCCGACTCGGCCATCGGCCCTTCGTCGGGAACGCTCGTGCCTATCTTTATGCTTGTCTCAGTGAGTCCGGGGTCCAGGTCTTTGCCCACACGTTTCAGATAAGCGATCAGGTCGGCCATCTCCTCGCTCGACAGATCGTAAGTAGGCATGGCGGCGGCAAGGCGGTTCCCGGCCGGATCGATACCCTTCCGTATGGCAAGCTCCAACGCGCGCTCCGTGTACGGGGGATGTTTTCTCCCGCTTGCATGAGTTACGCCGTAGGATTTGGTCAACGCTTCCCAGGTGATGTTCGAGGGGACGACCCCGCCTTCGGGTTTGCCCTGCCCGTCGAGACCGTGACAGCCTGCGCAGGTGAGGGTGCTTGCGGGAACCTCAAAAGGAAGACTTTTTTCCTCAAGCCCTGCCTGACCTATATAGGCCATTATCTGTCGCCCCGATGCGCTTTCGCCCTTCAGATAAATCTGCTTGCCGCGTCTCTCCTGCGCGGTCAGTCGGTTTTGTCCGTCGTCCGTCGTCCGTTGAGCGGAGGTCGCGCCCATAAGCGATGCTATAAAGAAGATCGCCGCTAAGACTGTCAGGCTTTTCAGAATCGTCATCTTTTTTACGCTTGCCTCTGTCATTATGAATCCCGCGCTCCCTGTCACTTCGCATCCGTGTCGTTGAGCACGCTCTCGACGACCTTTATCAAGGCGTCAGGTTTGGCCAGACCGAAGGCTTTCTTCCACAGGCCCGTCCTGTCGTTGCCGATGATGAAGATGTTGCTATGGTCTTCGCGCGCTTCGACGTACTGGCCAAGCTTGCGAAGGGCGACAGAGAGGTTCTCCTTTTTGCCCGTCAGGAAGTGCCAGCCCGGTCTTGCGTGATACTTCGAGGCGAACTCTTTGAGCACGGGCGGCGTGTCTGTGTCGGGGTCTACGGAGAACGACAGCAAGTGTACATCTTTGCCGAGGCGGTCGCCGAGCCAATCCTGTATCTGCTGCATGTTATGCGTCATCGGCGGGCAAACGCCTTTGCAGGAAGTGAAGATCGCGTTTATGACTACGACCTTGCCTTTTATCAAATCGCTGTAGAAGCGCACGGGTTTGCCGTCCTGATTGACAAGCTCCACGTCCGTGAAATACTTTTGCGCGGGCGAGGGCGCTTGCCC
>JAKEHD010000185.1 GCA_022615215.1 Blastocatellia bacterium | reverse complement strand
GGTTGGAGAAGCGCCTGCGGGTGATTTTAGATTTTCTAGCGTCTGCTTAAACATCAAGCCTCCTAGTCTAACTTTTAATTGCTAACCTCATCGCAAGCCGCTTCCTTTAGGTGACGGTAGTTGACTAGCATATCGCCTGTAATCAGTGCTCAACCCAAGTCTAGCCTGCGGGCCGGTTTATGGCAAATGCAACTGGCATTGCACGCGAAGTCGGCGATGAGAGCTTATTTATGCCCCCGATTTCTGATATGGTTTCCGGCAGACTCAAAGGCAAGGAGAAAATGTATGAATCCCCGAATACTGCGCAGAGTATTAGTGCTCGTGATCCTGTTTGCATTGGCGGCATCTCCGAGCGTAAGCCGCATCAAGGCTCAAACTCTGGACATAGACGCGGCGGTCTCTGAACTCGAACCCGACATAGAGCGCGCATTGATCGAGGGCAAGATTTCTTCCGCTACAATCGCCCTCGTGGCGGGAGACCGCGTGGTCTGGACGAAAGGCTACGGCCATTCGAATATCTGGGCGCGCACGCCGGCCGTTCCTTCGACGGTCTATCTGATCGGCTCGACCTTCAAAGCGATGTCGACGGTCGCTCTGCTACAGTTGATGGAGCAGGGAAAGTTCAAGCTCGATGACCGGGTAAGCGATTACCTCGATGAGTTCAAGATTCAAAACGAAGACCCGTCGAACCCGGTGACTTTCCGCCATCTCTTAACGCACACATCGGGGCTTCCGGCGGACTTCGGCCCGCACCCTGTCTGGGGCGACACGGTGCCGCCCTCGCTTGAAGAATATCTGAAAACATCGCTGAAAGTATCCGGCCCGCCGATGAATAAGGTCGTCTACTCGAACATGGCTTACACGCTCATAGGCTACCTTGTGCAGAAGCTGTCGGGCGTGCCATATAAGAAGTACATACGCGAGCACATATTCACTCCTCTTGAGATGAGCAGCACAGACTTCGAACCCAATCCCGGCATGGAAGAGCGGCTGGCCGTTCCTTACACGATAGAAGCGTCGAGCGGCTCTCTCCTGCCCGCCGTCAGACTCAAGGCCACAGTCTGGCCCGCGGGCATCGTCTACGGCACGGCGCTCGATCAAGCAAACTGGCTGATAATGAATCTCAACGGCGGGGTCTTCAAAGGAAAAAGAGTGATCGGCGAGCAGACGCTCGAAGAGATGCACACGCGCCAGTATGATAAATTCAAGGGTCCCGTCGAAGGCTTATGGGGCAACGAAACGGCCGGTTTCGGATTGACCTGGTGGGTTGCGGAGCGAAACGGCGACCGCTACTTCGCGCACAGCGGGAGCGTGCCGGGGTACACGGCATTCCTTTTAGGGAACAAGGATAAAAAGCTGGGTTTCGCCATTCTCACCAACGGGCACAGGGCGCATCCCCATCTGATAAAACTGGCCGACCGCGGCATAGACCTGCTCAAGGCCCACACGAAAGCGCCTTGATGCGCGAGGGGCATTTCTCTGCTGCGTGGCCGCGTAAGGGGCGCTTTGCGAGGTAAAAAGGAGTCGGTTTTCGATCGAGGTTGAGAGAGTGATGGCCTTTGAGACGGACTCCTTTCCCAACTCAAGCGAGAGTCTCTCTCGCTCTCATCCGAGAATTCGGGTAATATTATTCGGTCTTCTTTTAACGTCAGTCTTTGTCTGATATATCTCTTATGCATGAACCTGTAACCGAGCAGATCAATTCGAAAACCATCGATATAGACCGTCGTTCCACGCTTGAAATCGTCACGATGATAAACGAAGAAGACAAGACAGTCGCCGAGGCGGTTTCGCGTGTGTTGGGACAGGTAGCGAGAGCCGTCGATATTATTGCGGAGCGCATGGAGGCCGGCGGCGACCTGTTATACGTCGGCACCGGAACCAGCGGGCGATTGGGATCGCTCGATGCTTCGGAGTGCATGCCGACTTTCGGCATCCCCCCGGAGCGCGTGCGCGCAATAATAGCGGGCGGCTATGAGGCGCTTTACAGGGCGGTTGAAGCCGCTGAGGATGACCCGGAGCAGTCGGCGCGCGACCTCGAAGCAGCGGGAGTATCTTCACGCGATGTGGTCGTCGCCATATCGGCAAGCGGAAACACGCCTTACACACTTGGGGCCATCGAGCATGCAAAAAAGACAGGCGCTGTCGCCATTGCAGTCACCTGCAACCCGGATTCGCGGATGGCTGCGGTGGCTGACGTGAGCATAGCGCCCGTAGTCGGACCCGAAGTCATTGCCGGTTCGTCGCGTATGAAGGCAGGCACGGCTCAGAAAATGATCCTGAATATGCTTTCGACCGCAACGATGATAAGGCTGGGCCTTGTGTACGGCAATCTGATGTCGAACCTCAAGGCCGGCAACGAAAAACTCCGCCATCGCTCGCTTGCCATACTGGCAGCAGAATCGAGCGTAAGCCCCGAAGAAGCATCCGACATCTTCGAAGAGGCGGGCCGGGATTTGCGAATCGCATTGTTGATGGCGCGAGCCAACCTCCCCCGCAGAGACGCCGAGCGATTGCTCAAGGAGAATGGTTACTCGGTTCGCCGCGCCCTTGAAGACATGGAAGAGGGAACCAAAACCTCGATTCCGACTGAGGCAGAGTAGGGGAACTGATGTCTGCCGCTGCGGAGGATCGACGAAAGCCAGGTGAAAATGGCGCTCATGGCAGGTCTGTGCGCTTTTGAATCCGGCCTCGAAAGGGGCGGTTTGCAACATAGCAGGAGGGGCAAGAAATGTGCTCTGTGCGCAATTATGGATCGTTTATCGTGGTTCTGTCGCTGCTTTCCTGCGCTGCGCTGGCCCAATCACCTGCCCGGTCTCAGCCTCCCGCCGAGGCCCTGCTGTTTGCCGAAAAAGCGCGGCAGGCCGAAGGCCGCTCCGACTGGCACGAAGCCGAAAGCCTTTACCTCAAGGCGCTTGAGCTTGCGCCCGACTGGGTCGAAGTGATGGTGAATCTGGGCGTCGTCTACAACCGACAGGGCAGGACGGGAGATGCAATAGTAATGTTCGCGCGAGCAGCGGAAATGGCTCCGACGCTGAGAGCCGCGCTGCTCAACCTCGGAGTCACATATTTTCGCCTGGCGCGCTATGAGCAGGCCGCAGAGTCTTTCAGCCGCCTGATAGAGTCGAACCCAAAAGATGTGCAGGCTCGCCAGTTGCTGGCGCTGTCGCTCATTGCGCTGGAAAAATTTGATGAGGCCGTTATCCATCTCGAATCGCTGCTTGCAGGCAACAGCCATGACCCGGCAGCCCTTCTGGCGCTCGGACAATCCTATCTGCGATTGAAAAGGTACGATGAAGCGGCGACGAGGCTGGAAGAACTCGTCCGGCTCACGCCTGATTCCGCGAAAGCACATCTTTTGCTGGGAGAGGCGCTTGATAATTCTCATCGGCCTGAGCGCGCCATTGCGGAGTTTCGCCGGGCGATCGAAATCGATGCCCGCCTGCCCGAAGCCCATTACGCGCTCGGCTACGCGCTTTTGAAAAAGGGCGATATTGACGAGGCGGCTGTCGAGCTTGAAAAGGAGCTCGAAATCAATCCCGGCTTCATGATGGCCGGGTATCATCTCGGTAAAATCTATCTCAATCGCGGGCAGGTTGCCGACGCTGCTCTTTTGCTTGAAAGGGTCATTGTCGGCGTGCCGGATTTTCGCCCGGCACTTGAGGCGCTCGGTCAGGCGCTGCTGAAGAAAGGAGACACCGCGCGCGCGATCCAGGTGCTTGAGCGCGCAGTCCGCGTCGATCCCGAGTGGCCGCACAGTCGCTATCTGCTTGGCCGCGCTTATCAGGCCGCCGGAAGAAAGGAAGACGCACATCGCGAGTTCGCCGAATCGCAGCGACTCAGGCAGGAAGAACTCAGGCGACTGGAAGAGAAAGTGAGCAACCCGCGTAAGCCCCCGCGCCGATAAGCAATTGTGACAATATTCCGACAGGAGCGCGCAATATGAGAACTATAGAAACAACGGCCACCGTGAGTGATGACGGCAAGCTCATCGTGCAAGTCTCGCCCGATATTTCGCCCGTAGAACATCGCGTCGTAGTAGTGATTGAGGAAGCAGAGAAAGCCAAGCAAATGCGTCTGCCGCTCAACTTCCCGGTCGATAGTTGTGGACCGTGGCCTTCTAATCTCTCACTGAGGCGTGAGGACATGTATGATGACGATGGACGTTGAGGTGATTTTGGTTGGCATCTTATGGCGGATTTCAATTGCCTGTATGGTAAGAGGATATATACTGCGCGCGGGGCAAAATGAAAGTTTTTCCAGAGAGGAACGCTTATGTGGAGTGCGCCGCCCTTTTTCTTTCTTC
>JAKEHD010000184.1 GCA_022615215.1 Blastocatellia bacterium | reverse complement strand
GTTCCGGCGTTCGCTCTTTTGCATGCGCGTCAGTGTCATGATTTGTTGAAACATTCTTCCTAACCATTTCTTTCCCTCCTTCCCGCTCGCCGCATTCAAACGCCTGCGCCCTTCGCCGCCTGTATGAACGCCCGCGCGTTTTCGACAGGGGTCATGGGCAGTATGCCATGTCCGAGGTTCAATATATGCCTTCGACCTCCCCCCGCTTCTATCAACTCGCGCGCCTTCGCCGTGATTATCTCAGGCGTAGAAAGCAAAACGCACGGGTCGAGATTGCCCTGGAGCGTTACTCCCTCGCCTACGCGCTCGCGCGCCTCTTTGAGATCGATACGCCAATCTATGCTCAGAACGTCGGCCCCGCTCGCCCGCATCTTCTCAAGGAAAATCCCGCATCCGTTTATGAACAGTATACTGGGCGCGGCATCCCGGTCGATCGATTCGAGTATTTTTCTCTCATAAGGCAGGGCGAACTCTTCATAATCGGCAGGCGCAAGCTCGCCCGCCCACGAATCGAATAGCTGTATGACCTCGGCACCCGCTTCTATCTGCGCGTTGAGGTAGAGAATGATCGTGTCAGCGATTTTATCGAGCAATGCATGTAGGGTTGCGGGCGCGGCGTACATCATGCGTTTCACCTGTGCATAATTCTTGGACCCGCCGCCTTCGATCATATAAGCCGCGAGCGTCCACGGCGCGCCCGCAAACCCTATCAGAGGCACGCGGCCGTCTAGCTCACGGCGCAGCCTTTTGATTATCTCCATCACGAAGCCTGTCTTCTCAATGGGGTCGGGCACGATGAGGCGGTCGACCTGCTCGCGCGTGCGAATGGGGTCGGGCAATTCAGGGCCTTTCTGCTCCGTGAGTCGCACCTCCTGGCCCATCGCCTCGACAGGGATGAGTATGTCGCTGAACATAATCACCGCGTCCGTGTCGAGTATCCGATAAGGTTGGAGCGACACCTCTACGGCGAGGTCGGGCGTTTTGCAGAGGGTCAGGAAATCGGTTTCGGCCCGCACTGCGCGGTATTCGGGCAGGTAGCGCCCCGCCTGCCGCATCATCCAAACGGGAGTGCGTTCGACGCGCTCGCCTCTGGCTGCCCTTATCAATAAATCGTTTCTCATGTCTTCAGCCATAAATTCCCGATGATTTTTTGCGAACTGGATTTTGCTGCCTTGCGAAAGCTGCGCGAGTCTCGATAAAGGTTTCTTTCTTCAGCAAATCAATGAGGATTGTAACAACCGTGTGGAGAGGTCTCAAGACGAGGCGGCGCGCGTTCTTGGAGCGCGGCTGACGAAAGGGTTTCCGCTTTCATAGAAGCGCCATTCGAGATCGGCGGCGCGCGTTATTCCCACGCGCGGGCTGACCGATATATGAGGCGCGAACCGCCGCTCGCGGATTTTGATCTCTCGATTGATGGGCCGGCCGTTGAGGCTCATGTCTACATGGAACGCCTGACAGAGGCGGCCCGGCCCGCTCGCGAGTCTTTTCAGATCATCAGTGCCGCGCCGTGTGATCATCTCTTCTATGCCGCGCACAGGTTCCACGGCCCGAATCAACACCGCCCCTATGCCTTCGCGTTCAGTCGTCAGGTTCAGGCAATGATGCACTCCGTAGTTGATGTGAATGTAGAGGTGGCCGTAGGTCTCGCGCATCAGCGCGCCCTTGTTACGACGCATCAATGCGTGCGAGGCGGCGTCTGTGGTGTAGGCCTCGGTCTCCACTATACGGCCTTCGCACGGGCCATAAACGAGTATCGCCCCTACGAGGTCGCGCGCAACCGAGAGCGTGTCGCGCGCAAAAAAATCGCTCTTGAGATATGGCATGCTCTATCGAGAAAAAATTTAAAAGACATGTACGGGCGACCCTCAGTGGTCGCCCCTCAATTACCTTCAACGACCGACGCTCACCGGAAGGCCGCCCACACGAGTCGTGCATCAAGGCGGCGATATTTTCCCATCGTCGTCGACCCGGACGGCACTCTCGCCGAAGTCGGCATTTGAGAGTTCTCTGACTACGGGTATGACCGCTCCGCTTCTGTCAAGCAGCGGGCCGCCGGGTTTTATCTGCACCGCCGGGTGAATGGTCCCGCCGAGGAATTTACCGTCCGGCGCAAGCCTCGCTTCCAGAATCAAGGAGAGTCCGAGCGGCCCTGTCAGGTTGAATCTTCCATAAGTGGCGAAGTTGCCGAGCGAGTAGGCTATCAGCCGGTCTTTATAAACCTCCATTCCGCGAACAACGTGCGGCCCGTGTCCTATTATGAGGTCCGCGCCTATATCGATCATCGCATGGCTGAATCGCCTGAGGTTGCCGCGATTCTCGCCGAAAAACATCTCTACACTTCGCGGAACGCGCTGACGGCTCGCGCCTTCGGCCCCGCCGTGAAACGAAATGATGACCAGATCGTTTTTCGCCACGAGATTAGAGACGACCCTCTTCGCGGTTTCAAGATCGTTCAAGTTGTATGAATTGCCATAAGTGGCGAACGCTATCACGGCGACTCGCTTCCCTTTGACCGTGAGCCGCGCGATGTCGCCTACCTCGCCCGAATGGCCTATGCCCAAAGAGTCGAGCACACGCTTAGAGCTTGCGCGCCCTTCGAACCCGAAATCGAGCGCGTGGTTGTTTGCCAGGCTCATAATGTCGAAGCCCGCCTCCTTGAGATATTTTCCGTAGCGAGTCGGGACTCGAAACGCATAACAATTGGCCTTTCCCGGAGGGCACTTCGTCGAAGCCCCGCCGTCGATCATGGGGCCTTCGAGGTTGCCGAACGTGAGGTCAGCGGCCTTGAGTATGGGGGCGACTTCCGAGAGCAAATCCGCGCCGTCGTTTGGAGGCAGGCCGCTTGCATCGGGCCATGTGGAGCCGAGCATAATGTCTCCGACCGCAGCTACGGTGATCTCGTCGCGATTCGGTGTCTCCTGCGAGGCGGCCGTTCTCTGAACGGGCGGCGATATTGCGGGCGCTCTTCGAGAAAATATCTTCTTTCCCTGAACCACCGCTACAGCCGACAGTGAGGCTACAGATAGGATGAGGGCGGTTATTATCAACCAGCGCCGATTAGACATTCGATTCTCCGATACGTTTTAACTTCGATACTACGTGTTATCGCGAAGGGGCTGCGATCAAGAGTATATATTCCGGCCGGGGATTTTAGAACCTTTGTTGCCTGATTTGTCAGTGGTCAGTTGTCCGTCGTCCGTTGTTCTTCTACCCTGAGTCCTGGAAGAAGCGCAACGGACGGAAGCGTACATAGGAGCGACTACGCTCCGCTGCCGGACGGATTTCGGAAAGCATCGCAGATCACTGCTTCTTGGGAAATGCCTCGCACGCCTGATAAGCGCCTGTCGGGTCTATGGCCGTGTTCCCCTGTTCTATGTGGCGGATGATGCCCTCTTTGTCTACGACGAACGTGGCGCGAGTGGCGAATCCCTGCTCTTCATTGAATATGCCGTAAGCTTTGGATACCTCACGTTTGAAATCGCTGAGGAGAGGGAAGGTCAATCCGAGGTCTTGAGCGAAGCGTCCGTTGGCGGCAAAGCTGTCGACGCTGATTCCGAGCACCTGAGTCTCTGCGGCTTCGAATTTGGCGATATCAGCCTGATACGCCTTCATCTCTCTGGTTCAGCCGCCTGTGAATGCGAGCACGTAGAAAGCGAGCACGACGTTCTTCTTGCCTTTGAAGTCGCTCAACTTCACCTGCTTGCGGCTTGTGTCTATGAGCGTGAAGTCGGGGGCCGGGTCGCCTACTTTCAAGTGCGTCTTCGGCGGAGTCGGCTGCTGGGCGAATACGGCTGCGTTTAAAACGAGCAGCATCGCCGCGATGAGAATTTTTTTCATAGGTTCACCTCGATGATTAAATTTGCGCGAGATAACAAAAAAACCGTAAATGTTCAGAATAGGAATGGGATTTCACCACAGAGACACAGAGGCACAGAGAGTTTTTCTCCGTGTCTCCGTGTCTCCGTGGTGAGTTTTTTTGCTTCTCTGAACACATGCGAGAAATCTTTGTCAGAAAGAAATCTTTGTTAGAAAGAAATCTTTATGCGCTTCCACTGTGAGAGCGAATTGATTGCAAACAAAAAACAGTCCGTTATCGCGTCTGATGAATCGCTCAGGCGCGCTCCGACAAATCTTCCCGTCTGCGCTCGATCTGTATTTTTACGGGATGGAGCAACTCTTGCGGCAGGGCGAAGTGAACGTCTTCGTCTCGGCCTTCCATCTCTTCGATGAGGGCTGCTCCCATCGAGCGCAAATGATCGAGCACGCGGGCTATGAGTTCTTCGGGGGCCGATGCGCCCGCCGTCACGCCCACTATCTCTGCGCCCTCGAACCATAGGGGATCGATATCGGTTTCGTCATTGACCAGATAAGCCTCGACGCCCGCCGCTCGCGCGACCTCGCACAGGCGCTGGGAATTCGAACTGTTTTGCGAGCCGACCACGAGCGCCACGTCCACACGTTCGGCCATCTCTTCGACCGCGTTTTGGCGATTTTGCGTGGCGTAACATATATCGTCTTTGGCCGGGGCCTGAAGGCGCGGGAATCTGCGTTTCAACGCTTCTACTATTTGCGCCACGTCTTTCAGGCTCAGGGTCGTTTGCGTTATATAGACTATCTTATCGGGATTCGGGACCACGAGCCGCTCGGCGTCCTCGACCGTGCTGACCAGTTGCATGGGAGCTTCGCCCATCGTGCCTTCCACTTCTTCGTGTCCCGGATGGCCTATTAGCACGAGCGAGTACCCTTCGCGGGCGAAGCGAAGAGCTTCGAGGTGGACTTTGGTGACGAGCGGGCAGGTGGCATCTATCACGTGGAGGGATTTGCGCGCGGCCAGGTCGCGCATCTGCGGAGAGACGCCGTGCGCGCTGAAGACGGCCACCGCCCCGTTGGGCATCTCCTCCAGGCTTTCCACAAAAATCACGCCACGATTGATGAAATCATCGACCACATAACGGTTGTGTACGATTTCGTGAAAGACGTAAATCGGCGGGGGGAACAAATCCAGCGCCTTATCCACAATATCAATCGCCCGCACTACGCCTGCGCAAAATCCGCGCGGTTTGGCCAGCATAACTTTTTTGATAGACATCAATCGCCCTTTCGATTCGCCTGCGCGAACACGGTCTTTTATCTCTGGTGCTCAACGCCTTCCGGCATCAATGGTACACTCACGATGTTAGCTTACCTGCCCGTCTTCTCATCGTCAAAGTGCTGTGCTGTGCTCAACGCCTTCCGGCATCAATGGTGCTCTCACCCGGTCTCCTCCGTCCATATATCCCATTATAACGATCATTTCGATTTCAGCCGACGATATATCTCTATCATCAGGAGCAGCCACAGGCCGCCCGACAGGTAAGCGCCCGCGACATCACTAGGCCAGTGCGCGCCCATATAAACGCGCGAGACCCCTACGATCGAGATCAACGCGCCAAGCACGACGAACGCCGCGCGGCGCGGCCGTGCAGGTTTGAGCAGCACATAGGTGAGAAAGAATAGAAACCCGAAAAGCTCTATGAAGAAAGCGACATGTCCCGAAGGGAAACTCTGGTGCCTGTACTCCGTGATGACCTGCACGAGTTCATCGCTGGGGCGCGGGCGGGCGATCACAATCTTCAATAGTGAGTTCACCAGAGAGCCTGTCCCTACGCCCGCCATTATTATGACGGCCTCCAATCGAAGCCGCACCGCGATTAACGCAAGCCCCGCGCCTGCGACTATCGCTACGGCCAGCCAGCCGCTTCCCAGCGCAGATATCCAGACCATAAGTGTGCCGAACCCTGGAAGCCTGATCGATTGAATGCTGCGAGCGAGCGCCAGATCCCAACTGAAATAAGCGTAAACGTGCGCAAGCACTGCGAGCACCGAATACGGGAGCAGGCCCACCGCGAATACGACCTCGGCTCGGTAAGCTCTCCGCGCGGCGCGGCGCAATAGATATAAGGAAATCTTCCTTCTCGATTTCCGCCCGGCAGGTTCCGCACTGCCGACGGGGTTGTCGCCCTGCGTTCCATCGTCGGAGTCTTTTTGCGCGAGTAATTCTTCAACCATATCGAGCACCCGTGCGAACACCTGAAAACATAAAATCAAACACGCGCGTATGTTTGAAATGGTAGCCCGGCGCGGCCCGGTTTAGCCAGCCATTAAAGTAATGGTGAGATGACAGCGTGTTTCGCTCATTCGTCCGTCGTCCCGCTTTCGAGCGATTCGGCTAAAGCAACGACGGACCACGTAAGAAAGAAATCTTTATAAGAAAGAAATCTTTATGACCACTGACGCCGCAGCAGGCGGCAGGGTGATATAATCGTCGCGCAGCAGAGTTCGAATCAGGTCATCGCTATTATGAGATTACTTTCAGCAAGCGCACTGTGGTGGCTCCTGCTCGGCGCGGTGATAATTTTTTTCTATCTCCTCAAGCTCAAACGCAAACGGCGCGTGGTGTCTAGCGTACTGCTATGGCAGCGCGCGCTCGAAGAGGTGGAGGCCAACGCGCCTTTCAGGAAATTGCGCCGCAGTCTGCTATTGCTCCTGCAACTGCTTGCGCTCGCCGCCCTTGTATTCGCCCTTGCGCGCCCCCTTGTTACGACGCGCGCCCTCGCTGCGGGCAGCACCGTTATAGTGATCGATGCGACCGCAAGCATGAACGCCCGCGATGAAGACGGCCGCTCGCGCCTCGACCGCGCAAAAGAGATGGCCGCCGATATGATCGCGGGTCTCAGCGGCAGCGACCGCGCCGCCATCATAGAAGCCTCTTCGCGCGTGGTCGTGCGCAGCCCGCTCACCTCAGACCGCGCCGCGCTCGCTTCTGCGATCAACAACATAGAAGAGACCGACACGGCGGGCGACCTCGCGGACGCGATTTTGCTTGCCGAACAGATTGCAAAAGCCGAACGCGACGCCGGAATAGTTGTGATAGGCGATGGGGGCGGCCCGTTTGAGGCGGGCAGGGGAGCAGGGGAGCAGGGGAGCAGGGGAGCAGGGGAGCAGCCATCAGCCATCAGCCATCAGCCATCAGCAGGCTC
>JAKEHD010000183.1 GCA_022615215.1 Blastocatellia bacterium | reverse complement strand
TCACGAACGCAAGCGATGTGTGGGCTTCGGCCAGGCGATTGTCAATCGCTATCGCCCTCTCGGCCGCCTCTTTCGCTTTCGAGAAAGCCTCCTTCGGCGACCGCACAGCATAGACCGCGAGCATATTGTAGCAGTCGGCAATCCCTGCATAAGCCGGAGCATAATTCGGATTCGAATCTATGGCCTGCTGGAACGAATCTATGCCTTTGAGCAACCCCTGCGAGGTGCGCTTCTCCCAGTAGTTGCGACCTTCCTGATAAAGCTGTTCGGCCTCGCGCAGGCGTTTCTGTTCGTCGCTCAACCGAAGGCCGAGACGTTCGGAGATGTCGTTGAGCATCTCTTCCTGGACGCGGCGAAGGTCTGCGAATTTGCGGTCGTACTGCTTGCCCCATATCTGGCTGCGGTCTCGCGCATTGACAAGCTCTATGTTGATCGAGATCGAATCGTCGCGCTCGTTTTTGATGACGCTGCCCATCAAAACCGCGCGGACTTCCATTTCCTGCCCGACCTCTCGCGGGTCTATCTGCTGGTTTGCGAAACGAGATACCGAGCTGAAAGATATGACCTTCAAATCGGGCTGTTGGGAGAGGTTGTTGATTATGCGCTGGCAGAGAAGGCTGCCCATATTTTGAGCGTTCGGGTCGGTGCCCGTGTTCGCAAATGGCATGACGGCCAGCGAATCTATCTCCTTGGTCTCCCTTGTGAAATAGATCAGCGCGGCCACTACCGAAAGCATCGCTACGAGGGCGAAGACCGCGCCCTTTCTATGGCGTTTGATTTCGCTGATTATATATTCGGCGCTCGAAGTGGTCTGGACCCCCGCCTCGTCTGCCGCCTCGATAGGCTGGGTTATCTGTTCATTGGACGCGGCCGCCGGCCGCTGACCGCTTTTGGATACGGCGGCCGGCCGCTGCCCGCTTGAGGTCGATGTCCTGGGCACCGACTCAGGGCGCATGGAATACTCGATTTCAGCCTCGACTTCGAGCCGCTGCTTGAGGTTCTTCATATCGATGAGCATGTCCTTGACGGTCTGGTATCGCTCTTCTCTGTCTTTGGCGAGCGCCTTCGTTATTATGCGTTCGAGTTCGAAGGGGACTCCGAGCGAATAGCGCGCGAGCGGCTGAGGTCTCTTGCCGAGTATCGATACTATAACGTCGCTTATGGTCGCGCCCTCGAAGGGCACGCGGCCCGCTATCATCTCATACATCACGACGCCCAGGCTGAATATATCTGTGCGCGCGTCTATGCGAAGCCCTCGCGCCTGTTCGGGCGACATGTAGCTCACGGTCCCTAGCACGGTGCCGGGGTCGGTTTCGACCAGGCGTTTTCGCGCCGTGTCTTCATCTATGGAGGTGTCGGCTTCGGGGTCTACAGAGAGCGAATCGGGCGAGGTCTCGGTGAGTTTTGCAAGCCCGAAGTCGAGCACTTTGACGTAGCCGTCGGGTCTCAGCATTATGTTTTCGGGCTTGATGTCGCGGTGCATTATCCTTGCCGCATGCGCTGCTGAGAGGGCTGAGGCCACCTGTATGGCTACGTCGAGCACTTCGACCGGCCCGAGTCTTGCGCGCATCATGCGTTCGCGCAGGGTCTCGCCTTCGATGAATTCGATGGCGATGAAATGGGTCGCGTCGGTCACGCCGACTTCATATATGGTTATGATGTTGGGATGATTGAGGGCGGATGCGGCGCGGGCTTCCTGTTGAAAGCGATGTATGCGGTCTTTGTTTTTGGTGAAGTCCGCCGAGAGTATCTTGAGCGCAACCCGGCGGCCGAGCCTTGAGTCCTCGGCCAGATAGACCTCTCCCATACCGCCCGCGCCCAATTGCGAGAGCACCCTGTAGGAACCTACGGGAGAGCCGTTTGTGAGGGATGTTTTCATCGATCTAAGCGCATCGCTTTATGGCCTGAATGTGTATTAATCCCGACACAGGTGGCAATAGCGATTTTACCCGGAACAGGCCGTCTGCCGACTTGCACAGCTTAACATTATGAACCCGCAATTTTCAATCGCCCATAGCCGCGCGCCGAAATCGGCGCAAAAGGGTATTACTCTATCGTTGACACCTCGTCGGACCCTCAACTATCATCAAGCTTGTTTTGTGGAAACGGCTCGCGCGTCACATGCTTGACTTTACTGCTTGGGAGACCCTTATGAGCACCATCGAAGTTACGAACCGTTTGCAGGAAGCCGAAAGCGAATGGGAGGAGCGCACGCTCAAGCCCACGCTCAGGCGAAGGCCCGAAACCAAAGAGACTTTCACAACGGTTTCGCTTGCGCCCATCGAGCGGCTCTATACGCCTGGCAGCCTGCCCGACTTCGATTACGAGACCGAGCTAGGGTTTCCGGGCGAGCCGCCCTATACTCGCGGCATACACGCGACCGGCTATCGCGGAAAGCTCTGGACCATGCGCCAGTTCGCGGGCTTCGGCTCGGCCTTCGACACGAACAAGCGGTTCAAGTATCTCCTCGAACACGGACAGACGGGTCTCTCTGTCGCCTTCGACCTTCCGACCTTGATGGGATATGATTCGGACCACCCGTTCAGCGAAGGCGAGGTCGGCAAATGCGGCGTCGCTATATCGAGCCTCGCCGATATGGAAGTCTTATTCGACGGCATCCCGCTCGATCAAGTCACGACCTCCATGACCATAAACGCGCCCGCTTCGATGATCTTCGCCATGTTTCTGGCGACCGCCGAAAAGCAGGGTGTCGATTTGAAGAACGTCGGCGGCACGCTGCAAAACGACATCTTGAAAGAGTACATAGCCCAGAAGGAGTGGATATACCCGCCGCGCCCGGCCATGCAACTCATAGTCGATACGATAGAGTTCTGCGCTAAAGAAGTGCCGCGCTTCAACCCCGTTTCGATATCGGGCTATCACATTCGAGAGGCGGGTTCGACCGCGCTTCAGGAACTCGCATTCACCCTGCGCGATGGAATAGAGTACGTGCAATACGCCGTCAATCACGGCATGGATGTGGACGACTTCGCGCCGCGACTCAGCTTCTTCTTCAACTCGCACAACGACTTCTTCGAAGAGATAGCCAAGTACCGCGCCGCCCGTCGAATCTGGTATCGAGTGATGAAGGAGCGATTCGGCGCAAAGAACCCCCGCTCCTGGATGTTGCGCTTTCACACTCAGACGGCGGGCGTGTCGCTGACCGCACAACAGCCGCTCAACAACATAATTCGCGTGGCCATTCAGGCGCTCGCAGGCGTGCTCGGCGGAACGCAATCGCTTCACACGGACGCCTACGACGAAGCCCTCGCCCTGCCATCGGACGAAGCGGCGCTGATCGGGCTTCGCACCCAGCAGATAATCGCGCACGAATCGGGAGCCGCGAACACCGTAGACCCGCTCGGCGGATCATACTTCGTCGAGAAGCTCACGCGCGATATGGAAGAGGGCGCGTTCGACTACTTCCGCAAGATAGACGATTTCGGCGGCATGGTCGAAGCCATAGACGCGGGCTACCCGCAACGCGAGATACAGGAATCGAGCTATCAATTCCAGATGGCCGTCGAATCGAAAGACAAGATAATCGTGGGCGTCAACCGGTACGTGATGGAAGAAGAAACCCCGATACCGCTTCTTCAAATAGACGAATCTGTGGCCGCGCTCCAGAGCGAACGCCTCAAAGAACTGCGCGCCCGGCGTGACAATTTGCAAGTGGAGATGACGCTCAAGTCGTTGGCCGATGGCGCGCGCGTCGGGGAAAACACGATGCCGCTGCTCTTGGACTCAGCCCGCGCGTATTGTACGCTCGGCGAGATGTGCGACGCTCTGCGCCCTGTGTTCGGCGAATACCGCGAGCCTATGTTTTAGTGTAAAGGATGTCCTTATAACAAACCAGAGTCTCTGGCCCTGCACTTACGGCTTAATGGATAAGAACATCAAACGCGAATAGCGGTCGAACTGATCGCGGTTGTCGCTGACCATGCTGGATCTGGCAACCGGACGGCGCGCAAAGCCCGCACGCCTCAATCCTCGCGCTTCGATGCGCGACCGCTCAGGCCAGGCGCGTGAGAGCAAGGCGCGCACTCGCGCGAAGTCTTCGTCGAACGCCGCAGAGGAAGCCGCGCTCTGTAACTCCTTCAAAGCCGCACGGAAATTCAGCTCGGCCCGATATGAGAGCGGCTCGACGAGTCCCGAATAATCGAATCCATCCGCCCGAATGCGAAAGCTCTTTTCCAGATCCGCAGCGTACACGTCGAGCAACGTCTCTTCAGCGCGAAACTCGGTTGCGTCGAGCATCTTGCTCGTTTGCCCGCGAAGGCCCGGCATGCCTTCCGTGTAGTCTACGCGAAGATTTCTGAGCGCCCCAAACACTAACAGCTTTATCTCCGCGCACGGCACCGCCATCACGCCGCCCGAATGATGGATTTTAAGTTCATCGCTCACGCGCGTGATTCTTCGCGCCCGCGTGAGTTCCAACTCAAGCTCAAGGTCTTCATCGGCGACCACTGTGGCCCGCAGCCCGCACGAGCGAACGAGCGCGGCTACAAGCGCGGCTTCCTGATGGGTCTGGCTGCGAGCGAGCGGCAATCGCCTGGCTGCGCTGATGAAGGCGCGGGCTTCATCCGGTTCGATTGTGAGCGCCCCTGCGAGCGCAGAAACCGTCTGCTCGCCTGCGGGCGTTTGAGAAGGCTCCAGCACAGTATTGAAGGCGCGTTCGGTATGATCGATATTTCGCTGAGGCGGCGCGGTCTCGATTTCGGTCACGGGCAGGGCTTCGCCGCAGTAAAGACAATTGGCGCGGGCCGCCGGCGTCGGCCGCTCGCACTTAGGGCAGTTCATCACGTCCCGACTCAAGGCAATCTCTCCACTAATGAATGATCGAAGGAGGCTTGTCGCGCATTATAACACATGCAGGGGAGCTAGGGAGCAGGGGTGAAAACATGCAGGGGAGCTAGGGAGCGGGGGGGCAGGGGTGATTAGATGATTGGGTGCAAACAAGCAGGTGAATAGGATTAGCTCCCC
>JAKEHD010000019.1 GCA_022615215.1 Blastocatellia bacterium | reverse complement strand
TCTTTATAGCGGGCGAGACAGGTGGAAAAATCCTCTTCCGATGATGGAAACATACCGTACCAGACGTGATCGAACCGGTCGGTCAGGTAACGCAGCGGCTCGGCCAGGGTTGTAAAACGAGACACACGAGCCAGGTACTGACGATTCGTGGCATCAGGCTCAAGCTCTATGAGGTTGCGCTCGGCCATCTCGTAGAGGAGCGATATGTAGAGCTTGCGTATGGCCAGACGAAAATCGCCTGAGCGCGCCGCAACAAGCGCCGAATCGGCCAGGTCGCTCGATGTTACATGCTCCTCTATCTCTTCGCCGAGTACCACGCGCGTCTTTTTGCGCTTCTCGGTGCGCCTGAGTCTCAGGGCCATACGCGCGACTATTATCAGCGCCACTGCCAGCCCGGCTATTATCAAACCGCGAAAGAACCAGTTCGCTTCCGCGCCCTGGCCGAAGAGCGCGCGGGACACCCTTCTGAGGAGGTCGCTTATGAAATCGAAGATTTGCTGTCGCACCTTCTTTATCAATTTCGCTATGGGGCTTTCGGTTTTTTCCTGGTATTCCTGCCGGGCCAGTATCTCGCGAATCTTCACGCGCGGATCCTCTGCATCGCGTGACTTGGAAATATCCCCTCCCTCACGGTCGGGGTACTGAAGGGCAGAGCGCACATGTTCATCAAGGGCATTGAGCCGCTCGGACGCTTCGTAGAGTTTCACCAGTCGTTTTTCAGGATCGCTTTCCGCTTCGTAAGAATCGAGCAGTATGTAAAGCCAGGCGTTATCGACCGGGACCACCCGACCTTGCATCTCCACCTCCTCAGATCTGGGAAGAAGCGACCTTATATAGCCGATTTCATCATCGGTGCTGCTGTCTATTATGAGGTCGACATGGTCGCTTGCGCGGGAGATGCGCTGCTGATAATCGAGCAGGGTGGAAGGCTCGGAAGAAAAGAAATCTTTATGGCCTTCTACAGAAGCAGCCCGCGCGTCCACGATCAATAGAAGCACTGCCAGTGCGGTTGCAATCAGTCTCGCCGAAAAAGGCTTCGGGCAGGAATTCATGCGCCTGCAACCTCCTCTGTAGGGCTGCCGCAGCGCATGCAAAAGCGGGCCTCATGCTCAAGCGGCATACGGCACTGACGGCAGGTCGCGGGACTCCTGGGCGGAGCTTGCGCGGCCCTCTCGCCATCCATACTGCCGGGCGGGTTTTGATTTGTCGCAGGCGGTGCGAGCGATTCGCCCGCGCCACCGAGCGATGTGGCGGCCTGGTTGAACTTTTGCCACAGGTCTTGTGATGTCGGATCCGGCGCAACCGGGCCGACCGTTCGGGGCGGCGGCGGAGGCGGTCTGTAGCCTGCAAGGCCGAGCGGGCTGGTCTGTACATATACGCGGCCTCGAACGGGCGGGGTCGGCACCTGGTAGCCGAACGGCCCGGACTGTGCTGGAGCGATGGGTTGCCAGTAGAAGCCCGGACTCAACTCGCGCGCCATCAGTTCGACATCATAAGCTTCCTTGCGCACGCGGCTGTCGAAATAAAGCAGCGTGAACGAAACGACCCATATCGGCAGCACGAGCAAATTGGTTATCTGATTGAACGCCGTATAGATGATATTCCAGGTCGGGCTTAACAGAAACTCCGCAGAAGCCAGTCCGAATAGATAAAGTATGCCCATTACGGGCAGCGTGAATGCCGCAAGAAGCGACAGCGAAACGAAATAACTGAAAAGGGCGATCCCGCCCACCTTGTACCAGTTGCCCTTGCCCAGGCTTATGGCCCGGCCTAGCGCAGCCCCGGCGGTCTGGCCTTCTATCATGACTATTTGCGGCAAAAACACCACGCGCGATACCATGAGCAACATCGCCGCAAGCCCCACAGCTATCGCCGCTACGCTTGCGATGACCATCAATGTAGCGACCACCCAGGGCGGCAACGAGAGAGCCGATGTTATCCCGGCCAGCACTCCCACCACCATTATCAGCGCGAACACGATGATCGAAAAGATTATGTACATCGCCGTGAGGATGGCCATGCAGAGGAATGCCAGGACTGTGATGTCGCCCAGGCGGCGGCGGACGGCCTTTACGCATTTGCGAAAGGTTATAGTCTCGCTCAACATCAACTGGTCGCCGATTACGCGCGCAAGTCCCGATATGGTCAGCAGCAGGACGAACATCGAAACGGGATAGCCCATCCCTCCCACCACGAGCATCAGCATGCCGACCGCGCCCGCGCTCGCAGATGCGCCCGGTGTTGCGGCGGCTTCCAACTCTCCCAGGCCGAACCAGAACATCATCGACGATATGTAGCCTATAAGCGAAGGGACCGCGACTATTGTGACGAGCGGCGAGAAATTGCGTCGGTAAAGCCTCACCGCGCGGTCTATCACATCGCCCGTCGACATAGGCTCTATTATCGTGAAGGTGGTCATAAAGCTTTCTTTCTTGCGCGTTTCGTGCCGACAGCGATTATAACACACCGCAGAACCCAAGTAAGGGGTTACTCGGGCGGATATGTTTCGGCTTTCACAAAACCGGGATCACTTGTTGGGATGAACACTGATGGATGAAGAACGAGCTTTGGACTCAAGAGCGAGGTGGACTTTTTCGAATTCGATTTCCGCGCGTCTCAGTATCTTACCGGCCCCTTCGAGAGAGCCTTCAGTGGCTCGCCTCTCAAGGTCGGCGCACAAACGGGAGAGGAGTTTGGCCCCGATGTTGGCGCTGCAACCTTTCAAAGCATGCGCTGAGTGTTTCAGATCGTCGGCCGTACAATCTTCGATGGCTTTCCGCATCTGGGCGAGCCGATTCGTAGCGTCCTGGTGAAATACTTCGGTCAGCTCCTTGAGGACGCCCAGCCCTTCTTCCGATTCCAGATCGAATATCGCAGCAAGCGAATTGAAATCTACCGGCAACGACTTTTTATCGGAGGTCAAATGAATGGTCCAGGGTTCGGCATAAAGATTTCTTTCTTGCTTTTCCTTCGTGGATGCCCCCCATCGCTCAAGCACCGCCTGAAGCTGTTCGACCTTCACAGGCTTGCTTATATAGTCGTCCATTCCTGCGGCCAGGCACGCTTCGCGGTCGCACTGCTGTGCGTTCGCCGTCATGGCTATGATTCGCGGGCGGCTTCCGTTCGACCACTCCTGGCAGATGTGGCGCGTGGCTTCGAGTCCGTCCATCTCAGGCATCTGCACATCCATCAGTATCACGTCGTAGGGTTGCCGGTGCAGAGCCTCTATGACTTCCAGTCCGTTTCCTGCAATGTCTGCACGGTAGCCCATTCGTTCGAGTATCTTCAGCGCCACCTTCTGATTTACTATGTTGTCTTCGGCAAGCAGTATTCGCATGGGCATTCGCGTTCCGAGATCGGCTGCGATCTGCGCCTCGCCCGAAGGGCGCTTTTTCTCACCGGTCTTTCCTGAGAAGACTTCGATGAGCGCATCGTAAAGGTTCGAGGGTTTGATGGGCTTTGTAAGAAAGGCATCGAACTTTACACTCTCTTTTTCTTGCTCCCGCCATCCCATGGAAGTCAGCATGATGAACGGCAACTCCCGCTGATCGCGATATTTGCGTATCTCGTCGGCGAGCTCACGGCCGTCCATCTCCGGCATCTGCATATCGAGTATGGCCAGGTCGAAGCGGTCTCCCCGTATTATCCAGGAGAGTGCTTCCCTTGCCGACGCGGCGGCGCGGGCCGTTATTCCCCAGGCTTCGGTTTGCAAGGCCAGGACTCGCCGATTGGCGGCGCTGTCGTCTACTATAAGCACCCGGCGGCCCGTTATTTGAGGCTGTGTGCCGCGCAGATAAACGCGCGTCCGCGAAGGCGCTGGCTCAGCCAGGATGGTGAAGTGAAACGTCGACCCGCTCCCCTCTTCGCTGTCGACCCACATACGGCCGCCCATCAGTTCGCTCAAATGCTTGCTGATCGCAAGCCCCAGCCCTGTGCCTCCATAGTGACGTGTGGTCGAAGCGTCGACCTGGCTGAATGACTTGAATAAGCGATCCATTCGGTCTTCGGGTATTCCTACGCCTGTGTCGCTCACGGCGAAGTGAACCTCATACTGTAAGGATGAAGGATGAAGGATGAAGGATGAATCCGGAGTTCTATGTTCATCATTCATCATTCCGCATTCATCGTTCAGGAAGCTCCCCTGCTCCCCCGCTCCCCCGCTCCCCTGCTTTTCTAAAGGGCGGGCCGTGACCGATATGACTACCTCGCCCTTGTGAGTGAACTTGACGGCGTTGCTGAGGAGATTGACCAGAATCTGGCGCAGGCGCGCGGCATCTCCGACGAACACAGCCGGTGTTCGAGCGTCGATTGTATAAACCATATCCAGTCCCTTCTCTGCGGCCTTTGCGGCGAGAAGGTCGAGAGATTCCTCCACGCAGTCGCGCAAATCGAACGGGTGGTGTTCGAGGTCCAGCTTCCCGGATTCGATTTTCGAGAAATCGAGAATATCGTTGATGATCGTAAGCAGCGATTCACTGCTTGATCTTATGGTCTCGGCGAAATCGCGTTGATCTGAGGAAAGCTCCGTATCCATCAACAATCCCGTCATGCCTATTATGGCGTTCATAGGGGTGCGGATTTCGTGGCTCATGTTGGCGAGGAATTCGCTTTTGGCTTTCGTTGCGGCCTCGGCCGCCTCTTTGGCCCGTCGAATCTCGGTTTCCGCGAGTTTGCGCTTGGTGATGTCGCGAATGATGCTGATCCATGCAGGGCGGCCTTCGTAATCCGTTTCGTCCGAAAGGATTTCCACATCCTTCCGCCGGCCGTCTTTGGTGATGTGTATGTAGGTGAAGGGTTGTTCCGAATTTCTGATGTCTATGGTCTGCCTGACCTTTTCGATATCTTCAGGCGGGTGCAGGTCGAACGGCGTCATGGCGCGCAGTTCCGTATCGGGATAACCGTATATTTCGAGGGTGGCCCTGTTGAAATCCAGAAACCTGTGAGTCTCCTTGTCGAAGATGACGACCGGATCGGCTATGCGATTGAAGAGAGTGCGAACTTTCTTCTCGCTCTCGCGCAACGCCTCCGCCGCACGATTTTGCTCTGTGACATCGCGAATCGCGCTCAAGACCAGCAACCCCTCGTCTGTCTGTAGCGGACTCAGACTGATTTCGATGGGGAACTCGCTTCCATCCTTGCGCGCCCCCCAAAGTTCCTTGCCCGCCCCCATCGTGCGCGCGCGCGGGAGGGCAGAGTAATCCGTCCGGTGTTCCATGTGTTTGTAGCAGAAACTCTCAGGCATCAGTATCTCTACGGGCCGCCCCAACAATTCACCGCGCGCGTAACCGAACAGCTTTTCCGTCTGCCGATTGGCAAGTACGATCTCGCCGTCTTCATTGACGATTACCATAGCATCCGGCGCAGCCTCCAGCAGAGATCGAAACTGCTCTTCTGCCCGTTTGCGGTCGGTTATATCTTCGACGGTTCCAACATGTCCGATCAAATCGCCCCCGTCCGTCAGAATGGCGTTCGAGCGTGAGTGTACCCATCTTACTTTTCCCTGCGGTGTCACGAACCGGAACTCTCGCGAGAACGGCTTGCCTTCCCTCGCAGCCACAGACCACTGCTCGAACACCGATTCGCGGTCTTCGGGGTGAATGGCTCGGACCCATCCGTCGCCGAGGATTTCTTCAAGCGTCAGACCTGTGATCTCCTGGCATCGCGGGTTGGCGTAGAGGCACCCGCCTTCGGAGTCATTTTGAAATATTCCTACGGGCGAAGCGACGCTCAGCGAACGAAAACGCTCCTCGCTGGCCTTCAACTCTGCCCCTCGCGCGCTTGTGGCCGATTCGATCAATCTGAAGGCGGCTTCGAGTTCGGCATAAAGATTTCTTTCTTGCTGCCGCTCGGCGTTTTGCTCTATATCCCGCAAGCCTTGCAAGCAATACCTGATGAGGATTATGTCTTCGAAGATCACCCATGCGGCATGCTCAAGCCATCTCCATGAAGAAGCCTCTAGCACACCGAAGACTGATTGAGGCCAGAAGAGTCCGCGCGCGAAGTGGTCGAGCGCCACGACCGTCGAAGCCGATATTATCACGCGCCAGTCGCGGTATAAGGCCAGAAGAGCGAGCGAGCCGAAGACGTGGAAATGTGCCTCTATGCACCCGCCTGTCACGTATATCAACAGGGCTGAGGTCAGCATTTGCCCGACCGCGATCGCGTGGCGTGTGAGCACCCTGCCCGGCCGGGCCAGTCCCAGGTAGACCGGCAGGCTTGCTATAGCGCCGCCCAACAAAACGGCCGTCCATACATGTATATGAGTCTGGCTGTATTGCCCCGACCGGATTTTTGGAGAGATTATGAGCGCGGCCACTAGGCCCGCGATCCACTGGAACACCATCAGCCACGCAAACAAACGGTCTGCGCGTTCGAATATCCGCCGTTGCTGCTCGCCCGCGACCTCGGAGGCTCGTCGCACAGTCGCTGCTCGAATCTCTTCGCTCATCTCCATTCGCTGCATGCTCCCTCTCCTTGAGAACACTTCTCCATTCGTCCGTCGTCCGTCGTTCTTTAGCCAGGGTTTTGGAAGAAGTGCAACATAGAGCGACTACGCTCGACCACTGACAAAGGACGGAAGCGTACTCGCTGCCGGACGAATTCACAAAACTCTTGTTACGTCGAACCGAGGGGGATGGGTCTGCTCTCAGGGGCAGAAGCCTGAAGGACCGCGCGATAGAATTCTGACGGGCCGCTGTGCGGCCTACATCTACATGAAGCTGAAAACATACACTCAGCTATCAGGGACCATCTCAGATAAAAGCAAGCGCCGTGCCGATATCTATATCCTTCGAAGTGTTGTAGAACTTTAGGATTAACTGCGGACACGCTTTGCTGAACTGTGGAATATGACCACAGGCGGGGGATGAGGATTGTTGCTTCAATCCTCATCAGCCATCAGCTACAGACGATCAGCTACAGACGATCAGCTAAAAGTTTCGAACCACAGATCACACAGATTTCACAGATATTTTTTGTGTTATCCGTGTTATCTGTGGTTGAATACCGTCCCTGATAGCTGATAGCTGACGGCTGATAGCTGATCTCATCGATTTGCTTGAGAGGCCCGTCCGCGTTTCAAAACCTTTTTCGCGGTCACATGTTTCATGAGCGCTTCGCGGTCGAGGAAATATGTCGGAGCGGCTTTGCTCTTGCTGAAGAGTTTTTCAGCCTGATCGTCGAAGTGTCCGCTCTCTTTATGATCGCTCTCTCCGAGCGGGATGACCGCATAAGATTTTGGCGGGTTGGTGAGTATGACTATCTGAGTGGATGTCTGCCCGCCGCGCCCGACCATCTCTGAGGAACCCCCTCCCTTACGGTTGGGGTACTGAACCTGTCTGAAGCTGATGGCGCGAGGCGTTGCCATACCGACGTTGTTGTCACCGCCCCTCAGCGAGCCGCCGCCTACGGGCCAGGTTCGGTCTCCACCTTCGCGGCCCACTCTGAAGTAGCGACCGTAGGGCACTTCGAGTGAGCCGAAGTTCGTCTTGAGCCATTCGGCGGCTTTGCCTAATGCAGCTATCACCTCTTCATCGGTCAGCGTCGCCGGAGGATCGGCCGCTCCGCCTGTCGCCCCTCCAAGCCCTTTCTTGAAAGCATAGAAAGCCATCGCGCCAGTGGACTCGGCCTCACTGCGGCGATTCCATTTTTGGATTGCCTCATAAATCACTTTATTGTCTGCGGTCCTGGCCGCAACCGAAGCTTTCTCCCATGAGAGTTTCACGCGCGCCTGCCAGAGTTCCGCATGCCAGACTTGAGGATTGAAGGCTATATCGATGGCCTGCTCTTCGGTCACGCGGGTCGCGGCGTCGAGAAGGTCCGTCATCATCTCTCCGCGTTGATGGCGCGGGCGTGTGCGTGTGGCGTTGTATAGATAAGGACGCGCGGCGTACTTTTCCGGGGTGAGCGGGCTGTCTTTCATCATCGCAAAAGGCGTCACATTGCAATTGTGCATGTACCCGCTCGAAGGGTTCGTGATCTGCACGAGGTCCGACAGCGGATGAATCCCCTTCCATTCGGTGCTCGAAGTGTTGCCCGGAATGGGGCGGCTCGGGTCTACGCCTTCTGCGCGCACAGGCACTCGTCCGTTGCGAAGATAATAGATATCGCCCTGCGTGGTGCCCACCATGACGTTCTGCGCCATGAGTTGCAGAGCGGAGAGCGCGCGTTTCATCTCGTCGAGGTTGCGGGCCGTCATCATCTGATAAATCTGATCGCTCAGGCCCACTTCGTTCGCGTAGGGGATGGCCATCGTGTATGCCTTTCCGCCCTTGCGCGCAACCACAGGCCCGTGATGAGTGTATTCGATTTCGATTTCCTTCCAGTCTACGCGGTCGCCCGTTTTCACTCCGACCTTATCTTTGCGGACTTCCATATCGCGCCACTTGCCGTCATAACGGTACTGGCGCGGGTTCTGAGGATTGATCTCTTCTTCGAAGATGTCCGAGGTGTCCGGCCCGCCCGTAGTCATGGCGACCGAGCAGTAACGGCTATGGCCGAGCGAGGGCAGTGGAATTCCGAGAATCGAAACGCCCGACACGTTGAAATCGCCCGCGTAGATCCTCACTTCGTAAAACCGGAATTCATCGTACCAACTGAGGTGCGGGTCTATGACGGCGATAGCGGCACCCATGGCCGTCCTGTTGGGAGCGATCAACATCTGGTTCGAGCCGCGATATGCTATGGGGTCGGGTCGTATGCCTGCGCGTTGAAGGTCGCCTGCGGCTTCTCCCATGGGCCATCCCCAGATTATGTAGCGCGAAAGCGCGATGATGTCCGACGGATGAAGTTGCTGCGCCCACGAGGGTACGCGCTCCGGGCGCTCTTTCATAAAAAGCTTTACGCCGTCCTGAAAGGCTTCGAAGGCTTTGCGTAGCTCGGGGCTGACCTGATCGTAACGCGCGCGGCTGATCTCCGCGTGCCGCCACATTCTCTGAATCATATCGTTGCGATAATGTTCGGGACCGAAGACTTCGGACATAGTGCCTGCGGCGCGGCGGTAATTCTTCAGCAGTTCTTCGAGACGGTCTTCGGCCTGCGCGTAGCCTATCGCAAAGCAAGCCGCTTCGAGCGTAGGGGCGAAGACATGCGGGATGCCGTATTCATCACGATAAATTGTAGCCTCAGTGTCGGCTACGGCCTTCGCCGTAGAGTGCGCGGCAAAGGGCGGCACGAGCGATAGGACGATGATAATAAAAAGCGATCTTTTCATGGCCATTCTCCTTATCAGGTTTTACTTGCCGGTCAATCAGTGAGTGGAGCGATATTATGTCAACTGGTTTCCATTTGTCCACACGGGCGAAGAAAGAAATCTTTATAAGAAAGAAATTTTTAATGGCCGCAGCCTTGACGGAAGTTTAGGTGATGTTCCATAAAGTCGGTGCGTGGTTTCTACTCAAGCATACAACAGGCCGCCGCTTGGCCGTACTTGAGGAAAAAAGATCGCAGTAACGAGAGGGTCTTCCTTTTGAAACTCCTACCTACCTCGACCGGGACGATAGAGTAATACCCTTTCCCTCCTTTTGAATCCTACCGATGGAAATCGGTGGATGGTTAAAGTCCAGCCTACAAACAGCGCGCTGCTGCTTCTCGAATCCCACCGATGGAAATCGGTGGATGGTTAAAGTCCAGCCTACTGCCAGGAAGGATTTTGACTCGCCCGCATAATAGGCAGGACTTTAACGATCTCCCAACGACTTAAGACTTCGTGTGGCGCGACCGTGTGGTCAACTCACGCAGGCGTAACCTGAGCCGCCACACAAGTCTGT
>JAKEHD010000182.1 GCA_022615215.1 Blastocatellia bacterium | reverse complement strand
GGGGCGGCCACCGCCGCGCTGCCCAGACCTGTCGGATAGCAGATAGCTGACGGCTGATCGCTGACGGCTGATAGCTAACCCCGGCAGGGAGATTTGCCTTTTGAGGGAGCGAGCACCCCTCCGCAGGAACGTGCGGTCTTCTCTTTCAGGTTGAGCTTTTCGAGCAGGTGCCCGAACTTCTCTTTTTTGGTCTTCATGTATTCGAGCGCCCTTTCGTTCGGCACCACTTCGATGGGCACGCGCTCCATCACCTCTATGCCTGCCGCCTGCAACGCGGCGATCTTATCGGGGTTGTTCGACATTATGCGGACGCGGCGAAGGCCGAGTTGCCTGATTATCTCGGCACAGCATTCGTAGCGTCGCAGGTCGGCTTCGAAGCCGAGCGAGAGGTTCGCTTCAACCGTATCCAGCCCCGCGTCCTGCAATGCATAAGCGCGAATCTTGTTTATTATCCCTATCCCTCTGCCTTCCTGGGGTTGATATATGATCGCGCCGCGCCCCTCTTCCTCTATCAAACGCATGGCGAAATCAAGTTGAGGCCCACAGTCGCATTTGATCGAGTGGAACACATCTCCCGTAAGACATTGCGAGTGTATGCGGACAAGGCCGGGCGTCTCCTGATCGAGTTCCCCTTTGACGAGGACCACGAATTCCTCGTCCGTGTCCTTGCTCTTGAACCCTATGATTCGAAAGAGACCGTATTCGGTCGGCAGGTCTGCTTCCGCCAGGCGCTCGACCCCTGCGCAGGTTTCATCCGTTTGGCCGTTTTCTTTATCCATAAATGAATAATTGCCTTCGCGGCAACTATCTGGATTGTATTGAGCGGAGATTGCATCGTCAAGTTGACCACAATGCAAAAAGGGGATGATGATTCATAGCTCGGCCCGCGCTCGTCCGGTTTCCCGACTCTGTATCAAGGCGGTATAATCTCCGGGAGTCCTGATTCGGCGAGGTGGATCATGAAAGTAACCCTGACGGCTGTCTTTGAAGAGGTTCCCCAGGAGGAAGGCGGCGGCTATGTCGCTTATGTCGAAGAACTGCCCGGCGCAATCACTGAGGGGGATACCTTAGAGGAAGCACGCGCCAATCTCCGCGACGCAATCGTGCTACTGCTGGAAGCCAATCGCGCTCTTGCCGCCGAGTCACAGGCTGGGCATAAGGTCATCCGTGAGCAGATCGCCATTTCCACAGCATGAAACGAGCCGATCTCATCAGGCACCTGAAAGCGCACGGATGCGAACTGTTGCGTGAAGGCCGCAAGCACTCGGTTTACGTCCTACGCTCTGCCCACAAGACCGCGACTGTGCCGCGACACCGAGAAATCAAAAGTCCGACCGCCATCAAAATCTGCCGCCAACGATAAATAGACATTATCGGGTTTAAGGTTTCAGCCAGAGCCGCTGCTATTACTTCACAAGCACTCAAGTTCATCTATAAGATCGTTTTCGATAAACTCTAATTCAGGTCAACTTGTCTACTCAGCCAGCTTGTGGTCGGGAAGGGTTGCTTGCACCCGCTGCTTGCTATATCGAGATACTGCGGGTGCAAGCAGAAGAAAGAAATCTTTGCCCCTTCCAGACCTGTAATCTATCGGAAGTTGTTTATGACCCTCGATTCGCTCAAACCGAATTCAAGCTTATCTCCGATAATGTCTAATGTATTCATTCTCGGTATCCCTGACCAGCCCAAGTAGTCGAAATCTTCTGACGACTTTTTAGCTTTGAGCGAGAAAGATAACCGCAAGCTCCAGCGGCATCAGAAAAGCTCGGACGTGAAGCCGCCTTCGATGACGCACGTTCAACCTGCGAACCCCACTCCGGCGCGTCCGGCGTGCTCGCGAATCTTTTCGGTTATATCGGTTGCAAGGGCCAGCGCGCGGCGTCCCTGTCGCCCGTTCGCTTCTACGGGTGCGCCTGCGACCGATGCCAGAAACGATTCGATCTCTATCTTCAATGGCTCGTCGCGCTCGACCTCAAGCAGGCGGCTGTCGAACGCGGGCGTTCCCCTCTCGCCCGCGTCAACGCTTACAACAGCGACTTCCTGGGCCGAGTAGTCTATGACCACGTACTGGCCCGGCTGGAAAAATCTCAACTTGCGCACACGCTCCCCTGAGACGCGGCTCGCTGTCAGGTTAGCCACACAGCCGTTTTCAAATTCGATTCGCGCGTTCGCTATGTCTATGCGGGGCGTAAGTATCGGCACGCCCGCCGCGCGTATCTCGGCCACTTCGCTATTGACAAGAGACAACACAACATCCAGGTCGTGTATCATCAGGTCCATCACCACGTCTATGTCGAGGCTTCGCGGCGTGAATACGCTGAGCCTGTGCGCCTCGAAGAAGAGCGGTCTGGTCACTATTCGGCTCGCCGCGATCACAGCCGGATTGAATCGTTCGAGGTGCCCGACCTGCAAGACCGTCTCGTTGCGCTCGGCCGTCTCAATCATCTCATCCGCTTCTTCGACAGTTCGCGCAATCGGCTTTTCGACAAGGACCGCGATCTTCGCGTCCAACAATTCGCAGGCGATGGGGTGATGGAGCGAGGTCGGAACGGCGAGACTTACGGCATCGACCTCGCCTACAAGCGCGCGGAAATCTCTCACGTAAGGCACCCCGAATCGCTCGGCCACGGGCCGTCCATTCGATTCGAGCGTGTCGCAGACCGCAACCAGCCGGGCGCTCTCGGTCCCGTGATATATGCGCGCGTGCTCGCGCCCGAAATGGCCCGTGCCCACTACGGCAACCTTTATCATCGCTGCCCGCTCCGATATAGTTCTACGCGAGGTCGGCCCGATATAACCTGACCGACTCTCGATTCGTCACAGAGAACTTTTGGAGACGACTGAAAATTCGTGCGCAGACTTATTAACTTCATTCTCTATCCCTTTCGGTCAGAGGAAAGCGCCGCCGGATCAAACATAATAGAGGAGCCGCGAGCG
>JAKEHD010000181.1 GCA_022615215.1 Blastocatellia bacterium | reverse complement strand
GGGCGCACACACAGGTGCGCCCCTACCCAAAAACATTTTCTTGAAATCTATAGTTGCCTTGCCACATGCATAGCGATTCCATCAGGATCGCTGTATATCGCAACCTTATCGAAACCGACTTCAAGCTCAGAGCTGTCACACTTTGAATAGCCATGAATTTCAAAGATTCTTATCCAGGATTCTATAGTGTCAGTTTTAGGAACCCCTGGCGGCCAATAATATCCGCGAACGCCGCTCATCCCAGGATCCCAAAATTGACTGGTATGATTCAATGCCCAGGCGATGCAGTTATATTTATTATCCGCCTCGCTCTTTATTTCATACCCGGCCGTTTTTAATCCAGGAAATGATTCCTCTAATTCTTCTCTTGGCATCCGCTAAATATATCCATGCGCTCTGCCCCATTCCAACCAGGCATCCACCGCTTGCTCAAAGTCAGAGTCCGGCGGAGCCGGGTCTTCATCCGTGATCACATGCAAAGCCCATAACCAATGATCCCGCGTCCGCTCCAAATCACGGAGTATGAGCGGAATGACGGGCGCTCCCATGCCTATGATTTTCTGGTAGGCAGGATGCATTGCCATCTTTGTCGCAGATGATAGGAGTTTGGTCTCTCTGTGCCATTGCTCGGCCAGAGCATTGAATCTTGCCTCTAGTACCGGAGATATTTCGGGAGAAATTATTATCGAATTGCTTTCAGCCATAGCGCCCTCCACGCCCGCATTTTAGCACAATGCCCTGCCAGGGGATAAAGCATGACGAACCGAACAGGATTCAACGCCCTTTAGATGTTCCATCGCTCCATTCTTCTTCGCCTTGCACGAGCAGTTCGACTTGTGATCCTTGACGATAGGATCTGGCCGTAACATTTTATTTGCTCATTTGAAATGCGGCCTGGCGCTTACTGCCTTCTGCTTTCTACCTTTCCCGGACCCCAGAGCGCGCGGCCCGGTTTTGCGCCCGTGTGCTCGCCGTCCTTGAGCACCTGAACGCCGTTGACTAGTACATGCACGACGCCCGTAGCGTACTGGTGCGGCTTCTCGAATGTCGCATGGTCTGTGATCTTCGCCGGGTCGAATACTACGACATCGGCGAACATTCCTTTTTTGAGAAAGCCCCTGTCCTTCAATTCAAGATTGGTGGCCGGTAGTCCGCTCAACCGACGCACGGCTTCCTCAAGCGGTATGACTTTTTCTTCCCGGACATATTTGCCGAGCAGGCGCGCGAAGTTGCCGTAAGCGCGAGGATGTGTCGCCGACTTCAGGAAGTCGCCTTCCGTAGCCATAGACCCTGCGTCCGAGCCGAGCGAGACCCAGGGAAGGCGTAGCTGCTTTTTGATGTTCTCTTCCGTCATCATGAAATAGACCGTTCCCACGCGCGAGCGGTCTTCGTGTACTAAATTCATGATCGTCTCCACAGGGTCTTCGCCGCGCAGGCGAGCGGCTTCGGCAAGCGTCTTGCCCGTCAGCGGTTTCAGCTTTTCGGATTTGAACTCGACGAGCAGTATGCGATCCGCAGAGCCTGCCGAGAGGTACAGGTTCTCCCATTCATCGGTCGGCGTGCGAATAGCTTCTGCAATACGCGCGCGAGATGCTTTGTCTTCGAGCCGCTTGAACAATGCTTCGTATCCGCCGTCGAGTGCCGACGGAGGCATCGCCGCGTCAAGCCCCGTCGCGCCCGCCGTGTAGGTGTACATGTCTGCGGTGATCTTCAACCCCTCGCGGCGGGCCGCTTCGACCATCGATATGACTTTATCCATCTTGTTCCAGTTCTTCTCTCCTGCGGCTTTCAGGTGATAAATCTCGGCCGGAATTTTCGCCTCGCGGCTTATGCGTATGAGTTCCTCGACCGCTTCTATGAGCCGGTTCCCTTCGCTGCGCATGTGCGATATGTACTTGCCTTTGTACGGGGCGGCGACCTTGCACATCTCTATAAGCTCTTCGGTCGTCGCATAAAACGCGGGCGCGTATATCAGAGACGAGCCTATACCGAGCGCGCCCGCTTCCATCTCGCGGCGCACTATCGAGCGCATCTCTTGCATCTCGGCGGGCGTGGGCTTTCTGTCTTCCAATCCGATCACGTGTATGCGAATAGTCGTCGCCCCTATGAAGGACGCCACGTTCTGCGAGACGCCGCGCCGCTCAAGAAATTTCAGATATTCGGCGAGCGTCGTCCATTCCACGTCGAATTTGAGATCGCCCTGTTCGGCGACCATGCGCCGTTTCATCTCATCACTCAGCGGTCCCATGGACCAGCCTTCGCCGAATATCTGAGTCGTCACGCCCTGGCGTATTTCTCCCTGCGAGCGGCCGTCTATGATTAGGGATTCGGTAGACCACGAGAGCATATTGATGAAGCCGGGCGCAACGGCAAGGCCGCCTGCATCTATGACGGTCTTCGCGCTCGCCTGCCGGAGGTCGCCCACATCGGCTATGCGATCTCCGATTATGCCTACATCGGCGCGCGCGCCCGGTTTCCCCGTGCCGTCGTAGATGGTGCCGCCCTTTATGAGAACATCGTAAGTGGCGCGACTCTGAGCTTGTCCCGCGTTTAACAGAGGCGACACGAACGCAACGGCCAGAACCACGAACATCCAGATTGTCATACGCATAACGACTCCTCCTTATCCCCGACTCATTCAACTATCAGCTATCAGACTATAAACTGATGGCTGAAGACTGATGGCTGATGGCTGCTTTTCGGGCGCATCATATTTGAACTCCGCTTTCAGCGCAACCATCCGGGCGATTGTTTAGCGCCTGCGTCTTTGGTAGAGTAGCGTGGTTCGAGAATTTTCCGGCGAAAACCATCGCATATAACTATGTGAGGTGGTGGGTTGAGCGCGGAGCCGGATTTCGAAGAATAGAAAGGAACTATCATGTCCGAGCAGGTGACTTTAGAACGATTGAAGCAACAGGTGGCTCAACTCCCTTTGCGCGAACAACTCAAACTAATAGCGGAAATCAGCGAGCGATTGAGCGTCGAGCCATTGATTTCGCCTTCGGGAGAGAACGACTATCAGCAAGAAGAGAGAGAGAGTTTGACGCGCGCGGATGCGTGGATAGCCGAGTGTGACAGGGTAGCGAGTATGTGGGAGGGAGAGTTTGATTCCGCCGCCGATTTGCGCCGCATTCGTGATGAGGAACCGTAGATATGGTTGAACGATGCATAGACGCGAGTGTCGCAGTCAAATGGTTTATCAAAGGTGAAGCCTTTCGACATAAAGCGATAAAGCTTTTGCGAGAATCGCAGGCAGCAGGAATTATGTTGATTGCGCCGCCTCTGTTTGAGATGGAGACTGACAGCATCATTCAAACTCGTCTTGTAGAGGGACGCACTACGGCTGATGTGGCGGACAAAACATTGGACTTGCTGCTTTCCGCGCCCGTCGTGATCGTCACACATCCACAGTTGCGCCAGCGTGCTCGACAGATCGCTCGTCAATTTCATCAGCGCAAGGTTTACGACGCGACTTATGCTGCGCTTGCTGAAATTCGCGGGTGCGAGTTTTGGACCGCAGACAAGGTTTTTTATGATGACGTGAAAGCCGTGCTGTCTTTTGTGAAGTATTTGCCCAGCTATCAATAGTCTTCACGAATCGAGAGTGATAAGAGAACGATTTATGCGAATAAAAACAGCCCCCACATGTCCCTCGCTTCGTCTGCGCATAGCGCCCGCAATAATCATTGCCTCGTCGCTGACCTTCGCAGGCTGCATAGCCAGTCCCGCCGTTTCCGAACCCGCCGGTAACTCTAATAGCGCGGAAGATAAACGAAAAGATGCCCGCGAGGTAAAGGAGACTCAGACGGGCCTGGCCGCGTTTTACAGCGATACTTTTCAAGGCGGGCGCACCTACAGCGGCGAGGCTTTCAATAATGACGATATGGTGGCGGCGCACCCGTCCTATCCGATGGGAGCGGTCCTTCGCATAACCAACCTGGGAAACGACCGCGCGGTCGAGGTCCGGGTCATAGATCGGGGACCGTCGAAAAAGAACCAGGAGAATGGCTTTGTAATCGATCTGTCGCGCGTGGCGGCCGAGCGATTGAATTTCATCAAAGACGGCATGGCGCGAGTCCGAGTCGAAGTGCTCGAATGGGGAGACGGGCGCTGAAGGAGACCGGGTTTGATTACAGACAACGATGAATGTAAAATCCGGCCGCTTCAGGCAGGTCCATTTGCGCTTCGAGCGGCAGTATTTGGCTCTGAAGATGAGCAGGCATAAAAGAACATAATCACGCTACAGGAGGAGACATGGCAGAAACGAAATTGATCGTAATCTACCCTTATCCGGCGGACGTTGAAGCCTTCGAGAGAGCTTATGTCGAAGACCATGTGCCGATGGCGAGAGAAAATATAAAAGGCATGACGAAATTCGTTGCAACGAAAGTCGTCGGCACTCCCGACGGGCAGACGCCGCCTTTTTACAGGATTGCCGAATTGCACTTTCCGTCGATAGAGGCGCTGATGGCATCTGCGGCTTCGGAGGGGGCGCAAAAGGCAGTCGCGCATGCTGTGGCGATCTCTTCGGGCGGCACACCGATCTTTTTGGTGGCGGAGGAAGAGACCACGACATTCTGAAAGTAGTGCATCCCGAAATCGCACGCAGAAGAACCACAAGTCAGTCGTAGCTTTGTAGCACAGACGAAGCTTGTGTCGGTGGCGACACAAAGCCGGAAGTCTGTGCGACCTTAGCGTTTCGCGACTATCGAATACCGCAGAATTCAAACAGCCATATCCGGCTTACTATCCAAATACATTTTAAGGTTTGCGCCGAGGTCGGGATTCTCTATAGTATTTCACGAGGATGCGTACCAGGCTGATGCGCAAATCATGCCATCGGCTTTTTAGGAGCGTAATATGAGAATCAGCCATATCATCGTGAAGAAGCTTTTCGGAGTATTCGACCACACTATCCCTTTGAACATGGATGATAGAATCACCATCATTCACGGGCCGAACGGTTTCGGGAAGACCGCGATACTCAGATTGATAGACGGGTTGTTCAATTCCAACTATTCTGAGCTTCGTACGATTCCATTCGAAGAATTCAGGGTTGTCTTCGATGATGAAAGCGTACTTAAAGTCGTACAAACCAACGGGCATAAACACGAGGAAGCTTTTAGAAAACCCCTTCCAGGAATCAAAATATCGTATAAGAAAAGCAATGAGAAGGAAAAAAGGTTTGGACTTAGCTTCGATGAGGAAGAGAGATCAAACTCTTCCTTAATGAGTTTTGGCGACGCTTTACGAGCGAAAATTAAACTGAGGAACCCAACATGGTTTGAGGCTATAAGACAAGCCATAAATGTCCGCTTCATACAAACCCAAAGGCTGCTAACATTGTCTACTTCGCAGGAAGCCCCATATTACAGAATCGGTCCTTCTAATACTGTTATTTTTGAATCTTCTATCGCGCCTTCGCCGTCTATGATCTCTGTTGTTGTTGAATACTCCGCTGAACTGGCGAAAGTCATTCAATCTAAATTAAGAGAGTATGCGTCTCTATCCCAATCACTAGATAGAACTTTTCCGGCGAGACTTGTTAAAGAAGAAGTGCCGCCTGACCTGACTGCTGAAGATTTACGAAGTCAGTTAAGCGCATTGGAAGAAAGACGAAATGAGCTTACAGATGCCGGGTTATTGGATAAAGAAGGAAGCGGTGATTTTCAGATACCTGAGACTATAGATGATGATCGCACAAAGGGAGTCTTGTCTGTCTATATCAAAGACGTACAGAAGAAACTGAGCGTTTTTGATGAAATGGCAGCTAAGATCGATCTGTTCAAAAGGGTCATCAACGAACGTTTCAAATACAAGGAAATGACTATCAGCAAGGATAGCGGCATCACCTTTACGACTTATGACGGCGTGCCTCTATCTCCAGACAATCTGTCTTCCGGCGAACAGCATGAGTTAGTCCTCTTGTACGAATTTTTATTCAATGTAAAACCCAACTCTTTAATACTCATCGATGAGCCGGAAATCTCTCTTCATATAGTCTGGCAGCAGCAGTTTCTACAAGATTTGCAACAGATCACGGACCTGGCTTTTTTCGATGTTCTTATCGCAACACATTCACCTCAGATTATTTATGACAGATGGGATCTGACAGTCGAATTAAAAGGGCCGGCAGAAGGTGGGAGGAACCAACAGAGCGATGAGTTGGAACCCGTAACGGCGACTGCCTCTGTAGCGTCTACTGATTAATTCCGGAACCGTCCCGCAATGCAAAGACACATCACTCCTCACACGATTGCGAACGAAGTACGCATGAATCGTGAACTGTTCTCTGGAGCCTTTTTAATAGTTGAAGGAGACAAAGACTCTCGGTTTTTTAGAAATCATATCGAACCAAATCAATGCAGAACGGTGCCTGCAAATGGCAAAGATAATGCAATCAAGGCATTAGACATACTCGAACGGGAATCTTTCAAAGGAGTGCTGTCCATTGTCGATACGGACTTTGACTTCGTGGAGGGCAAATTACCGGCGAGTCAAAATCTATTATTCACAGATCATCACGATCTCGAAATCATGCTTTTCAACTCACAGGCGTTAGAGAAAGTGCTCACACAATTCGGATCAGCAGAAAAGATAGATAAGTTCCAGGAGCAATATAAGAAGGATATTCGAACTGTATTACTCGAAGCTGGAAGAACGATCGGTTACTTGAGATGGCTCTCTCTCCAGCAAAATTTGGGGCTGGATTTCGAGGGGTTGTCTTATGGCGGATTTTTGGATGTGAGCAGTTTGGAAGTAGACGCGCTCAAGTTGATAAAAGTAGTCAAGAACCATTCACAGAAACACGCTTTAGATGAGACGGAAATCTTGAACGATTTACAGGGTTTGATATCCGTTACTCACGATGACCTTCATATATGCTGCGGTCATGACTTATCGGCGATCTTATCTATAGCCCTTCGTAAGGCCCTCGGTTCCAATAAGGCTGATGATGTTAGAGCGGAAATGCTTGAGAAATTTTTTCAGCTTTCTTTTGAGGCATCCATCTTCAGCGCAACCCGATTGTATGCATCAATCCGCCGATGGGAACAGGACAATCACCCTTTTAGAATTCTGCCTGCCCCGTAAAATATTCTCAGGCAGAGCTTCGCTACTCATTCACGTTTGGGTAATCTACTTGCAGACATTAGAGCGAAAATCAGGTATCATCCATCCTTGCATTTTGAATTCAACTGGCAAGAGGAGGTGAATCCGTATGGGTAAATTGATCCCCGTCGAATCGAGCATGATCCAGGCTGTAGGCTATGACTCCAAAACTCGTGTGCTCGAAGTCATGTTCAATAGCGGGCAGACGTACTGCTACGAGGGCGTGCCGCCAAAAGTGTACAAAGAACTTATGGCTGCCGAGTCGAAAGGCCGATATATGCGAGCCGAGATCATCGACGTGTATCCCGACTACCCGGTTTCAAGGCGGAGACGAAGGTAGCTGTTCATTCTATCGATCTCCGGTTCAAGTGAAGTGAGGGAAGCATCCCTACCTGTTGCGAGCGGGTGTTTGCATCGGATACGTAACCGTTCGAAGCGCAGGCTGCGACATACCGTGAATACATCATCAACAGTGATAATCAACAGAATTCAACCGACGCGAAATCGCTCGAATCACATTCGTCTGCCGCATAAAGAAAGGAGAGCGCGTAAATGGTCACAATAAAGGCTTCTGATGGAGGAGAGTTTCAAAGCTATCTGGCACTGCCGCCCGCAGGCCGCGGGCCGGGCATAGTGTTGATGCAGGAGATATTCGGCGTCAATAAAGTCATGCGCGACATAGCCGACTGGTACGCGGCGCGCGGGTTTGCGGTGATATGCCCGGACCTCTTCTGGCGACAGGAGCCGGGCATTCAACTCACGGATCGGACCGATGAAGAATGGCAGCGCGCATTCGCGCTCTATCAAGGACTGGATGAGGCCAAAGCCGTCGATGACGCCGCTCAGTCGATGGCTTTCCTGCGCGCGCACCCGGCCTGCACGGGCAAAGTCGGCGGAGTGGGCTTCTGCCTCGGAGGCAAACTCGCCTATCTGCTCGCAACGCGCCACGACCCTGACGCAAGCGTCGGCTACTACGGAGTCGGCATCGAATCTGCACTCGACGAAGCTGCGAATATCGACCTTCCCGTTATGCTTCACATAGCGGCGAAAGACCAGTTCTGCCCGCCTGAAGCGCAGGCTCAAATTCACGCGGCCCTCGACGGCAATTCTCTCGTGACTGTTCATGACTATCCGGGGCAGGACCATGCCTTCGCGCGCTCAGGCGGAGCGCACTATGATGCAGCGGCGGCAGAGCTTGCGAATCTGAGGACCGTAGATTTCTTCCTGCATCACCTGACAGGAGGCATAGCGCCTTCACGTCAGAGATTGTCTGACCTTTGGGACGAACACATGAAGTACGAGTTCGAGACGCGCAACACCGAAGACACGCTCTCGACTATGGTTGAAGACGCTTATGTCAATCACATCCCCGTGCTGACGGGAGGCGTGGGGCACGACGAGTTGCGCGAGTTCTATTCCAAACGCTTCATCCCGCAAATGCCGCCCGACACCGAAGTGGCCCCTATCTCGCGGACTATAGGCGACGACAGGGTGGTCGACGAGATGGTCTTCAAATTCACTCACACGATAGAGATGGATTGGATGTTGCCCGGCATAGCTCCTACGGGGAAGCGCGTCGAAGTCCCGCTCGTGGTCGTCATTCATTTCCGGGGCGACAAGCTGGCCCACGAACACATCTACTGGGATCAGGCTTCCGTTCTCGTCCAACTCGGATTGCTCGACGGCGAAACGCTTCCGGTCGCGGGTATCGAGAGCGCCGAGAAAGCCCTCGACCCCAGACGGCAGTCCAACGAGTTGATAGCGCGGGCCGACCGTCGCAAGCAATGAAATTCAAAAGGGGAGAACGACTATGAACATTTCCGGCAAGAGAGTCCTCATCACGGGGGCCAATCGAGGGCTGGGGCGAGCGTTGGCCCTTGCGTGCGCGCGTCGAGGGGCCGCAGAGGTTATAGCCTGCGCGCGACGGACGGAAACGCTTGACGCGCTCCTCTCTGAAGCGACGGGGCTGCAAACCCGCATCACTCCCGTGCAACTCGACATAACGAAGCAGGAAGAAGTCACATCCGCCGCCGAACAGTCGGGCCGCGTAGACATACTGATAAACAATGCGGGCATAGCCGTCTTCGGCGGTGTGCTGAAGGCAGAGCTTGAAGACCTCGAACGCGAAGTCGAGATTAATTATCTAGGGGTGATACGTATGGTGAGGGCGTTCGCGCCTGCGATGGCTGATTTTGGCGACGGCGTAATCGTCAACATCGCTTCGCAACTCGGCAAAGTGAATCTGCCCGCGCTCGGCACATACTGCGCCACGAAGGCCGCCCTGCTATCACTCAGTCAGGCGATGCGCGGCGACCTGGCACCGGCAGGAGTCAGGGTCATAAGCGTGTTGCCCGGCACGCTCGACACGGACATGAGCAGGGGATTCGACATACCGAAGATGCCGCCCCTTGCGGCGGCCGAAGAGATACTCGAAGCCATCCGACGTGAAGACCGCGAAGTGGCGATAGGAGACGAGGCGCGCAAATTACTTTCGGACCTCGCGGCCGACCCTGTCGCTGTCGAGGAGGGCTTTTCACAATTCCGGGCCTGATGCTCGGGGATTCCATATATCGCCGCGCCGCATCACCACTGCTCCACGGGCAGTGAGATTGCTTGCAACTTGTCGAGTACAGGATCGAGGCTTGAGTCAGCCTCGGCGTAGACCTCATTCAGGCGTTCGGTGATGCGTTCTTCACGCCGCTCGCGGATGAATTCGGCAAGGGCGGCGGCGTAAAGATCGCTACGCGACAATCCGAGCGCGGCGGCGAGTTCTTCAGCCTGGCGGAAGACTTCATCAGGAATAGTAACGGCTGTTTCCATAGCGACAGTATAATCAAAGGCGTATACGGCAGCAATACTCAACTCGTGAAAACACTTCAACCTGTAGTCACAATCGTGGGCGTCCTCAATACGAACACTGTTCAGAGCAAAGCTTTCGCTCCTGACCACCTGCGCATAGGCGCATACATAGACCTGTGCTCTGGCAGCGGTTTATTTGAGTTGATAACTTGACTTTCGAAGCAGGGGGGCGTATAAGTTTGGTGCCCTGTTAAGCGGACAGCCGAACGAACCAATCACTCTTGCCTGAATAGCGGTAATCCTCTCATCAATAAGCTTGGCTTTCCCCTCACATTGACATAGATAACGGCAGACGCGACGCCTGGAGATTTTTTCTTCCGGCGCGCGAACAAATTTTTAGATGGAGATTCATAATGAAACTGGCCAAAAACAATGGAAATGATAGTGCTCCCGGCTTACTGGGCAAAAGCGTGGAAGTGACCGGCGATATCCTTTTTGCCAGCCGGCTTCAGGTCGAAGGCCGCGTCACAGGAAAGCTGATTTCCGATAGCGGAACGCTCATAATCGAAGACACAGGCCGGGTCCATGCCCAGGTCGAGGTCGGCGTTTGTGTGATTCGCGGAACCCTTGAAGGGAATGTGAATGCCAAATCCAGAATCGAGATACATAAGACCAGCCGGGTCAGCGGCGATCTCACAACCCCTGTCTTGCTTATAGAAGAGGGGGCGGTCTTCAACGGCACCATAGGAATGAATCAGGAAACAAGAAGCCGCATGCCGGAAGATATACCTGTGAAGGAGAGCGAAGAGAGGATCAGGGTCAAGGGTGCGTGATGGAAAAACTGGTCGAACTGCCCATGTCAATCAGAGACTTTTTTGCCGCATTGATGAACTTCATAAGGCGAAGCCGCGATGACACGGATGCAAAAGCTCAGGCCGCTCCGAAGATAGCCAGGTATAACCTCGTCCTTATGGATGGTGAGGGCCAGGTGGTCTGGACGAGAGAGTGGGAAGCGGGCGATAGCTTTGAATTCAGCCCGCACTACAGCCTGTGGATATTCTGCCAATATACGAACCATTCGCAGCAGGAGGTCGAGGTCGCCGAATACGAAATCGAACTCGTGAGCGAAGAAGGAGAGGTGGTCAATCGCTTCGGCAATGGGTTTGGCGATGCAATAACACTTGTGCCGGGCCAGAGCAAAGTATTTTCAGGCCGGTGGCAATCCTAGATCGATCAGGTCGACGAAATCGCGTTCTATCGAACGGATCAGTTTTTTTTGTTTTTCAATATGTACTGGCGAATCTGTTCGCCGGCAGGGTGGTCAGGTATCTTGGTGAGAAACTGTTCATACTCGGCTACTGCTTTGTCTTTCAGTCCCGCCCTGTCGTAGAGCGCGGCCAGACGAAGATGGGCCTCTGCATGGCCTAACGGGTCGAGCTTGATCGCTTCGTAGAAATAGCCGACCGCTTTCGAACCTTTCTTGATTTGCAGATAGGCTTCGCCGAGAAAGTAATTCGCGTCCGCAGAGAGCGGTTCCGATCGAACGGCGCGTGTCAGAACTTCGATAGCGCCCTCGAAATTTTCTCGCGCTATGCGAATTTTGCCGAGGTTCAGGAGCGCGAATGAGTAAGAGGGCCGTGCTTTGAGCGCCTGCTCGTAAGCCGCTTCGGCTTCGTCGCTCTTGTTTTTTTTGAAGTATAAGGTTCCGAGCGCGGTCCAGACGACGAAGTCCTTGGGGTCGTCGTTTACGATCTCGCGCAACAGTGAAATCGCCTTCGAGAGATCGTTCTTCCTGATGGCCGCCTGTGCCTGTTTCAAGCGCGAGTCGTTGGCAGGCGTCCTGGCATATACTTCCGCCGCTGAAACGATGCCGGTGTTCAGCCCGCCTGTACTTTTCGAGCGGTCGCGCCACTCCATTTCTATGTCGCGCTGGATCATGATCTTCGTCGGGCTTTGCACCATTACGGGAATGCGGGCGACCTCTCTGTTTTCCAATTCGATTACCAGGACGTATTCGCCGTTGGAGACGTCGAGAAAACGGTAGCGCCCGTTATTTGTGACGACCTGACGCGAAACTATCTTGCCCCCCACCGTGTAAAGGATTATGTGAAACGTTATAGGCGCGCCCTCGCCCGCCTCCTTTTCGTCGACCTTGAAGTCGCCAAACAATATATGTCCTCCGCCGCCTTGCGCGAGGGATCGTTCGGCGGAAGAAAGCGCGAAGATCGCTATTAAAACCGAGAAGGCGACCGTCCGTTTCATGCGCCCAATCTTATCACATGCCGGGCCATTTTGTGTCGTGTTATTTTTATTTTGTCGGATGAAGATCACAACCCGGCGATCTTTCGATCTTTCCTATAAAGAGCGAAATCGACAGGACGGGATGGCGACGAAGAAAGAAATCTTGAAGAAAGAAATCTTGAAGAAAGAAATCTTTATGCGAGTCGGGCTTCGCCTTGGCGTCCCTTGATTGCGGCAGGTCATAAGTCGGGTTATAAGCGATGCCCCGTTCCATAAAGAATCAGGCCGAGACGGGGGCGACGCCGACGACAGCCTGGAGTTCTTCGATGACGCGCCGCCGTACCTCTTCGAAGTCGCCTTCGATGCGGCAGCCTGCGGCATTGCGATGGCCGCCCCCGCCGAACTTCTCGGCCACTTTGGCGACGTTGTTTTTTCCCTTCGAGCGAAGGCTTATCCGGTATATGCCGGGGGAAAGTTCCTTGAAGAAAGCTACCGCCCGGACTTCGCCGACCGAAAGCGCGTGATTGACTATGCCGTCGGTGTCCTCTTCCGAAGCGTCGGCCTCGTCCATAAGGTCGCGCGTCATCGTCACCCAGGCGACCCGGCCCGACTCGTCGCGCTTCATAGTCGAGAGCACGAGTCCGAGCAATACGATCTTTGAAAACGGGTGGGAATAAAAGAGCGCCTCCGAAATGCGCGCAGGCTCCACTCCGCAACGGACGAGTTCGGAAGCGATCTTGAGCGTCCGCTCGGTGGTATTCGAAAAGTGAAAGCTGCCGGTGTCGGTAAGCAGCGCCGTGTATATGCAATCGGCTATCTCTTTCGTCACAACCACGCCGAGGGCTTTGCAGAGATTGTAGATCATCTCGCCTACGGCCGCAGAGGTGGCGTCTATCCAGTTGATATCGCCGAAAGGCTCTGTGGTCGAGTGATGGTCTATGTTGACCACGAGGAGGTCCGAAAGACCGGAAAGGCCGGGCCGTTCGACATCGCTGCATTCTATTATGAAAGCGGCGTCGTAGAAGTCGCTCACTTCCTGCTGCACGATCACCCTGTCGGCCCCCGGCAGTATGTTGTAGGCAGGCGGAACGCGGTCCTTCAAGACCACATTCACTTCCTTGCCCAGTCCCTTTAGTATCCAGTAGAGAGCCAGTCCGCTCCCAAGCCCGTCGCCGTCCGGGCGGACGTGCGAGGTGATGAGGAAACGCTGTTTCCGTTCTATGAGTTGAACTACGTCACTAAGCATGATATTTCGACCGGCTTCGGGCAGTGGCCGGTAGTCAGCTATCAGCTATCAGACCATAAATTGAAGACTGACGGCTGATAGCGGGGTTTCGCGCTACCGCAACAACTGATCACTGACCACTGGTCACTGATCACTGCTCTTGCTCCCGTTCCCGCGCCTTTTCAACCTCCTCACTTAATATCTCTTCTATTCTCGCGGCGGTTTGAATCGTATCGTCGAGGACGAAATGGAGTTCCGGCATAAATTTGAGGCGTATAACGGCTCCCAACTGGTGGCGTATATAGCCGGATGCATGTTTGAGCGCGTCGAGCGACTCGGCCGCCTGGTCTTCGGTCCCAAGCACGGTGATAAAAATCTTCGCGTGGCGCAAATCGGGGCTGACCTTTGCATCTGTGACCGTGACGAACCCGATTCTGGGGTCGTGCAGTTCTCCGGCGATGATACGGCTGATTTCTTCCCTTATCTGTGAAGCGATGCGCTCAGGTCTTCTTCCGGCCATATCTTCCTCGACAACATTTCCGCGCAAAGTCAAACCGCACATGCTAACTTCGAAACGCGGGCTTTGCAACTTGGGCGCGGCGCTCGCGCCTGAGTATAAAGATTTTTTCTCAGGGGCCTGAATCAAGCAGGGGAGCAGAGGGGCAGGGGAGCAAGGGAGCCGCAGGATCATAGAAGCAGTGGAGCCAGTCGCTTTCGCACCCCTGCACCCCTGCACCCCTGCATGTCTTCACCCCTGCACCCTTGCTCCTCCGCTTCTCTTTTTGTCGGAATCAATCCAACTCGGCGCGCGCTTGCGCAAGCGCCTCGCTCACTCGCTCAGGCGAAGTACCGCCCTTCACGGACTTGCTTGCGAGAGACGACCGGAGACTTATGGCCTCGAACAGGTCGCCGTCAAACACGGGGGAGAACTGTCTGTACTCGTCGAGCGATAGCTCTTCTAACGATTTGCCGAGTTCGATAGCGTGGCTCACAATCCGTCCGACCGTTTCATGCGCGCGGCGAAACTCCACGCCTCGGCGGACGAGGTAATCCGCCAAGTCTGTCGCGTTAGAATAACCGCTTGCAGTTGCCTCATGCGTGCGGTCGCCTCGGACCTTGATGTTCCTGAGCACCTTCGTCATAACGATGAGCGAGCCGCTCACCGTGTCCAACGTGTCGAAGAGCGCCTCTTTGTCCTCCTGCATGTCTTTGTTATAAGCAAGGGGCAATCCCTTCATCATTGCGAGCAGGGCCGCGTGATGTCCGAATACGCGACCCGCCTTGCCGCGTATCAATTCGAGCGAGTCGGGGTTCTTCTTCTGAGGCATGAGCGAAGAGCCTGTCGAGACCGCATCCGACAATTCTATGAGTGCGAATTCCGAGGTCGAGTAAATTATAAGGTCTTCGGCCAGACGGCTCAGGTGGATCATCAAGAGTGAAGCCGCGCCGACCAGTTCGATCACGAAATCGCGGTCGCTCACGGCATCCATGCTGTTGGCGGAAACCGAGTCGAATCCGAGCCGCCGCGCAACCATCTCGCGGTCTAGGGGAAATCCCGTGCCCGCGAGCGCGCCCGACCCGAGCGGCGATTGATTTACGCGGGCGCGAATCTCGGTCAGACGCGCCCGGTCGCGTTTCATCATCTCGAAGTAAGCGAGCAGGTAATGGGCGAACAATACGGGCTGGGCGCGTTGCAGATGCGTGTATCCCGATATGACCGTGTCGCGGTTCGCTTCGGCCAGATCCAGGAGCGCGCGTTGCAGGTCGGTGATCGAATGCAATAGATCGTCTATCGAAGCGCGCAGGAAGAGTCTCAGATCGGTCGCCACCTGATCGTTGCGGCTGCGACCGGTGTGCAGTTTGTAGCCCGCCTCCCCTATGAGTCGGACAAGCTCCGATTCGACGAAGCTGTGTACGTCTTCGGCTTCGCGGCTGTCGAGATAGCCCGGCTCCCTGCGCGCGAGGTCGAGTATCTCTTTCAGGGCCGACTCTATTTGAAGGTGTTCGTCGTGAGTGAGGATGCCGGCTTTCGTCAGGGCTTCGGCATGCGCGAGACTCCCTTCTATATCGGCTTCGATCAAGCGCCGGTCGTAAGCGAAAGACGAATTGAAGCGCGCGAATTCGGCGTCAGCCTCTTCTTTGAATCTGCCTCCCCACAATTTCATGCGTACACGTCTCTCTCCGATGGTGAAGCGATGAATCATTGCTTATGGTTCAGAATACTATGGCGCTCGGGCGCTTACAATACTCTCACTAGATTTGGAGTGCGGCGGCGAAGAAAGAAATCTTTATGCGACGCCGCTTTCTCTTGCCTGTAATGGAAAGAATCGAAGGTCAGGCTGAAATCACGGCCCTGACAGGCGACGCATTTATGCGCAGACTTGAATGCGGCTTGCGCGGGCCCCTTGCCATCGCAAGAGGCCGAACATCGCCGGGATTAGGGAAGGGAAGTTTTTTACTGCCGAAAAGCCGACAAAGGAAATGAGTCCATTTTCGCTGCAACCGGTTCGGCCTGCTTCAATATCCCTTGTCCCGAAATATGAGCAGATAGACGCCCGCTCCGATCAGAGGAAAGAGCAGTATCAATACTATCACCACAACCTTTGTCGCCGTGTCGCGGTTCGAGCGCAATACATCGGCTATGGCGAATATGCTGAGAATGAGGGATATGATCCCCAAGAGTGTGTAAAACATATCGATTAAATCTCCTTCATCTCCAGAAAGTCGTTTCGTTGTCTTTGAAAGCTACGACGGTTCTTTGTTGAAAGTTCGTAGCTATTCAGACAAGCAAAAAAACTCACCACGGAGACACGGAGGCACAGAGAGATTTCTTCGTGTCTCCGTGCCTCCGTGGTGAAATCCCATCCATTTACATTACGCACGCTTTCTTGACACTCTCTCGGAGGCAACTTAAAATCTTGGCTGGCGTACAGTCCCCGTCGCGCTTGCAGGAAAGACTTGAACTACATAAATCTGGAGTTTTATCCCATGAGGTTCTGGCTCATTCTCGTCGCTGTTTTCGCGCTCATCGTCACCCCTTTCATATCTTTGCGCTGGGATAGCCCAACGGCTGTCGCTGCTGCCGGGATGCCTCGGCAGCCACAGAGCCTTGAAATATTGCAGGAGTATCTCGACCCTGCGCCGCGCGGGATGGATGTTCGCTATTGCTGGACCTTGCCGGGAGGCCGGGGCGAAAACGTCCGCATAGTCGACATAGAGATAGACTGGAACCTCAATCATAACGATCTTGTCGAAGCCACATCGAATGCTTTCCTGCTCATGAGAGGAGTGGACCCGCAGCCCGAGATACACGTCGACCACGGAACGGCCGTGCTAGGCGAGCTTGTGGCCGCGCCCGACGGCATAGGCGTGACCGGAATCGCTCACGGCGCGAGCATCGGCCTCATAAATCCGGCGTTCGATGGAACGGCGCTGCGAGTAGCCGAGGCTGTGAGACAGGCGACGAGGCGACTTGATGCGGGCGACGTGATATTGATCGAACAACAATCGCTTGCCGGGCCGCGACTCGATATCAATACCGGGCGGGGCCTCGTGTCTATAGAGTTCGAACCCGAAGTGTTCGATGCCATAAAGGAAGCGACCTCGCGCGGAATAGTGGTCATAGAGCCTGCGGCCAACGGGTCTGACGATCTCGACCACCCGGCTTACGGCGGCAGGTTCGACATCAACAGCCGGGATTCGGGCGCGATAATCGTAGGATCGGGGATGCCTCCCGATGACATATTCGGGCCGGGACCGGATCGCGCTCGCACGGATGAGTCGAACTATGGTTCGCGCGTAGACGTGCAAGGGTGGGGCAGGGCCATTGCAACCTGCGGATTCGGGGATCTATTGAGCTGCCAGGGCAAGAACAACCTCTACACATTTCAGTTCGGCGCAACATCCGGCGCAGCGGCCATGATTGCGGGCGCTGCCGCTCTCATCCAGAGCATAATGAAAGAGCGGGGACTTGCGCCGCTCACGCCCGCGCAACTCAGGAGATTGCTCATAGCCACAGGCTCGCCTCAGCAAGGAGACCTGAGCGAATCGATAGGCCCTCGCCCGAATCTGCGCGCCGCCGTCGAGACGCTTATCTCAGATCAGGCGGACCTGGTTCCGGTCATAACCAAAATCAAGCACAAGAAGGCCAAAGGTAGATTGATAGTCGACGGGGTGAATTTCATAGCGGGCGATTCGGTGGTCGAGGTCAACGGAGCGGCGGTTCCTCGCGTGAAGTATCCTTCGGATTACGTGTTGCCCGGCGGCGTTGCGTTTCGCATAAATACCAAAGGCAACATAAGCTCCATGTTGCCGCGCGGCCAGGAGGTCGCTATAACCGTCTTCACTCCGAGCACAGGCAAGCGGTCTGAGCCATTCCTGCTTCTCATCAAGTGACGTATACTGCGCGCGGGGTAAAATGAAGGTTTTTCCTGGGAGCGCAGGCATCCTGCCTGCTGGCGCTTGCGCATTCATAGGATTGAGGGAAACTGTCAATTCCTCCCGCGCGCAGTATAGCGGATCAAATAATCAGAAACACGCCTATCACTATCAGGAAGAGATAAACCAGGCGCTCGAATCCTCTGGCCGACAGGGAGCGATTGAGTTTGCCTCCGATCAGTATGGCGAGCAGTATCGGCGGCAGACTGTAGGCATAGAGTTTCAGTACGGGCGCGGTCCATAGACCTGCCAGCGCATGGCCCGTCAGGATGAACAGCCCCGTCGCAAAGAAGTATCCCTGAAGCGTGGCCCGAAAGCGTTCCGGCGGCCAGCGGCGGAGCGCGCCGTAAACGACTATCGGAGGACCGTTGGTGTTATAAGCTCCGCCGAGCACGCCCGCCACAAATCCGAATATGTATGCTGTCGCCCGGCTTTCGATGGTTGGAAGCCTGAGCGTCGCCAGATTGAACAGGCCGAACAGAATGAGCAGCGCGCCGAGCAGGGCTTTTACAAGATATTCGGGCGCGCCCTTCAACAACAGAAGCCCTACGGGGATGCCGAGCGCGGAGGCGAGTATCAACCGCCAGGCGGCCTTTAAATCCACTTTGCGCCAGTTCTTCACAAGGATGGTGAGGGCGATGGTTATGGCTGAGAAGGCTACGAGCGGCGTGGCCGTTTGAATGCCTACGGTCAGGGCGAGCAAAGGCATGGCGACGAGCGCATCGCCGAAACCGAGGGCGGACCTTATGAAGGCGGCGGCAAAGAGTATCGCTGCGACCAGAAGGACAGGGGCTAGATGATCCATAAACCGGTTCCTGCGATTGATTTGCTCGCCTGCTTTACGCGCATAGCCAGATTACTGAACAGCCTACTCACAGACTGTACTCAGCGCGGCAAGGTTTGAAAATATTCATTGGGGCTTGAGGGTAAACGGCC